>DASXLF010000290.1:0-33708 GCA_036496405.1 Steroidobacteraceae bacterium
GTGCGCTCTTTCTTGTCGGCGGACAGTTCGCACTTTGCAACCGCCGGGTGCCACTGGCCTATACCGCAGAAGTCACCGATCTTAGCCCAGACCGCATCCACGGATTGCGTGGAAGTCTTGGACACTTTCGACTCCACAGCTTGGGCGGAGGTGGCCGCCAGGATCAGACCCAGGGCAGCGAGCGAACCGTACGAAACACGCATGAGGAAACTCCTATAAAAAACGGAGCGCGATCATAGCGCTATGGAGGAAACTCGGCGAGGGAATCGCGCCTGAGCACGCGGTTGGCTACCGGTGTGTCGTTTTTGACATGCGCCGACCCACCCGCGGACTAGAAGCCCGGGCGCATGCGGATCTGCAGTTCCCGCCGGCGGTAGTCGATGATCACGGTATCGAGCAGGCCGATAGCGTCCATGCCAATCAGGAGGACGGGCTCGCGGGTGAGCTTCCAGTGATCAAATATGCGCATGTCCCCATAGGTCACGCGCTCCCCGTTAATGCGGATGGGTCCGAACTGGATCGGCGGGGTGGCATAGGACTCGCCGTTCTGCTCGTCGTCGGTCACCCCGAACACCTGTTCGGCGTGTGCCTGTCCACCCTGATGATGCAACATGGCGTCGCGCATGGCCCAGTTGCCGATCGTGACCTGACCTCCGGTGTCGAGCACCGCCTTGACGCGCACACCGCCGACGTAGGCCGTGAACATCAGCAGTCCCTGACTGGTTAATTCCACCGGGATGACTTTGAAATCCGCGTCGGCGCGCTCATTGTGCGAGCGCGTGATCTTGATAAGGTCGTGCTTGAAATCGATGTAGATGCGCTTATCGGTCATATTCTCCGTGCCGAGAACGCCGTCGGCACCGCCGAGCGCATCGATCACGATGGGCAACGTATAGGGCCGCAGGGTCATGTCGCCCACGGTCAGGGAATCCACGCGAATGGTCGGCACCTCGGCGCTGCCCGTGACGCCCTGCAGCATGACTGGCGGCGACTGATCCAGCGGAATGCCGAGCGCCTCGGCAACGGTCGCGATGACGCCGGAGTGACTGGCGCCCGTGTCGAGCACCAGACGGAAAGGACCCTGGCCGTTGATCAGCACTGGCGCCCAGATGCGGCCAATGCGATCGCGCCGGGTGGGAGCTACGTAGCGGGGCTCGGGGGCATTGACCGAAATCTGCGGCAGGTCGCCTTCGGCGGCCGGGGTGGATGCGGACGGCAGTGGCGACAGCCCGGGCTGCATGGCCTCGTCAGCCCGGCTCCAGTGCGCACCGATCAGCAGCGCCATGGCGATTAGTGCCAGCCCGTATCGATTTAACATTTGCTGCACAGCGCCACCCCTGTTCGATGACCCTGCCCCGATCATGCGCTGAATTTGGGATACTGGCGAGATTCCTGACGATCGAGGTGCTCCATGCTGACCCGATTCCACAGCCGCGCCTGGTTCGCCCCGTTATTCGTTGTGGGGGCGCTCGCGCTGCTGGCCGGTTGTTGCGCCAGTTCGCGCGCCGGCGGCCGCGTCGATCACGCTCGGCTGACCGCTGCGATTGCCGATCCGGCGCGCACGCCGGCGTTCGTGGCGCGCGATCCAGCGCGCCATCCACTGGAGGAACTGACCTTCTTTGGCGTCGCACCGTCGATGACCGTGGTGGAACTGTGGCCGAGTGGCGGCTACTGGACCGAGATCCTCGGCCCCTATCTTGCAGCCAAGGGTCACTACTATGTCGCGCTGCAGACCATGGGCGATGTCGCGGATACCGCGAAGTGGCATGAGCGTGTTGCCGCTCAGGGCGCGCGCTGGGGCAGCATTCATGAGACCAGACTGGGCGCCGGAGAATACGAGATCGCACCGGCCGGTTCAGCCGATATGGTGCTGACCTTCCGCAACCTGCACAACTGGATGCATGGCGGTTACGCCGGGCAGGCGCTCGCCGCCTGCTTCACGGCGCTCAAGCCCGGCGGCATCTTCGGCATCGAAGAGCATCGCGGCCACAACGACATACCGCAGGATCCGCTGGCCAAGAGCGGCTACGTGCGCCAGGACTATACGATCGCATTGGCAGAAAAAGCCGGTTTCAAGCTCGTCGGCCAGTCAGAGATCAATGCCAACCCCAAGGACACCAAGGACTGGCCAGGAGGCGTCTGGACCTTGCCGCCGACGTTGTCTCAGAAGGATGTGGATCGCGAGAAGTACCTGGCGATCGGCGAGGCCGACAATTTCATTCTCAAGTTCCAGAAGCCCGCCAACTGACCGCTATTTATACGGCTTGCCGTCGCGGTGCGTGAAGGCCCCGCCTTTCTTGAGATGCATATCAATATCCGGGTAGTCCGTTTCATCACCGGGATCGCGCGTGCCGATCTCGAGCAGCAGCGCATCGCGGCCCGAACGGTTCTGCAGGTGATGTCCGTTGGACTCTCCGGCCTTGAATCCGGCGCAATCGCCCGGTCCCAATGATTCCTCGCCGTCGTCGCTGACCAGTACCACCTCGCCGTCCACCACCCAGACGAACTCATCTTCGACAGCGTGCCAATGACGCTGGCTCGACCAGGCCCCCGGCGGCAGCCGCAGCAGATTGACGCCAAATTGAGTGAGTCCGGCGGCGTTGCCCAGCACATGGCGCACGCGTTCGCGACACTGCCTGTCATGCGGCGGTGGGTACTTCGAACCCTGTCTGCGTTCGGTGGCGGCGATGTCGATCTTCTTCATGACCGGGGACCGTAGAACAGATAGTCCGCGGTGTACTGCATGCGTACCGGACTGCCCAGCAGGAGTTGGCTGCAGCCGCCGGCCGGGGCTTTGCCGCCCAGAGTATTGATGCGCTGAATGAACTGCACACGGCTCAAGAGACCGTGACCAGAACTGGATTTCACGCGCAGCAACAGCCATGAAATCGCCATGGCATCCGGCCCATCGTCCTTGGCCGCTACCTCGCCTACCACGCTGCTGCCATCGGTGGCCGCCCAGGTCGGACCGGCGAAGTGCTTGATGATCAGCTTGCCCGAACGATCGTAGAGTTGCGCCTCGGGTGCCGTAAACACCCAATCGAACTTGCTCGGGTCGTCGTTGCTGGCCCGGCACTCATAGATCTGCACGCCGACGGCTCTGCCCTGCAGCAGCAAGACTGCGCTCGCCGGTACCTGCAGAGAGACCGGGACGCTTCCAGCGGCTGTTGCAGGAGGACTACTGGTCGTGGCACAGCCCGCCATAAGAAGGAGTACCGCGAACCCTGAGGTCACCGCGTAGTGCTTCATGAGACCGACCTCGCAAGTGCCAAATGCGTTGCAATCGTGCCGCCATGTATTGACGCGCCTCATTCAGGCTGGTGGCACACCGCTTCCACGTTATTGCCGTCCGGATCGAGCACGAAGGCGCCATAGTAGTGCTCATGATAATGCGGACGCAGGCCCGGCGCGCCATTGTCGCGTCCGCCCGCCTTCAGGGCCTGGCGGTAGAATTCGTCCACGACTGTGCGCGACTTCGCCGCGAAGGCAACGTGCACACCGGTGGCTGCCTGCCAATTATCGCCGAACCAAAAGAATAGCTTGCCGTCGACTCCGAAACCGGCATGAGAACCGGCGCCGGTCTGCTCGGGTGTCACTTCCATTAGAAGAGTAATGGATAAGGGCCCCAGCGCGGTTGAGTAGAAGCGCTTGGAGCGCTCGTAGTCGCTCACAGCAAAACCGATGTGGTCGAGCATGGCCATTGTCTCCCGAACTGCGCGATTAAGTTTCAGGTCAATTTACCCAGGCGAACCGCGAGAGGCATGACCACCTGCCGTGATTGCGCGGTTCCCCACGCCAGCTTCAATTCCCGACTGGCGACCGGTCGCAGTAGAAACTGATCCGTCAGTGCATCCAGCGCGCGGGGCTATATAAAACCAGCTGTAGCCATAGAGGGCGATGAGCGCACACGGTCGGGCGATGTTCGGCGTATCGCTCCGCCGCGTCAGAAAATGCATCGGTAAATTGGCGTTGTTCCACGTCCTGCTTCCATCGCCTGGAGGGAGTCGGCCCGCTCGTGGTTTTGCCGGCTGAGAGATTTGAACTCCCGACCAACGGTTTACAAAACCGCTGCTCTACCACTGAGCTAAGCCGGCATTGGTTGCGGACCCAATCTAATTTTATCAGCCGCTGGCGCTGTTGGCCGGACAGTCGGCGATCTTGACCGGGCCGAGGCTATTGATGCCCTTGCTAGCCGGTGAGCCCAGCAGGTCCGCAGGTAACGGGTCGGGATCACCTGTCTTTGAATCGAAATCGAGCCAATGGGCAGTCACCGTCCGCTGGCGCATGCCCAGCGTGGGCTTCAGTCCCAGCGCCCGCACCTGTTCCGCCCGGCGTACCGCATGGGCCTGATCGGCGAATACACCCACTGAGACGCGATCGCTCTGCTCCGGCGCGGTCATCGGCGCGGCATCCTTGATGCCGGCGGCATTCAACTGTGCGATGGCACGATGCTGCATGTCGACTGTGAGTTCGCCGATATATACCCAGTAGATCTTTGGGTTCGTGCTCTCCGCCATACGATCCCGGGGAGTCCAGCCATGGGCGCGAAGACGCTCGGCCGCGGCATTGGCGGCCGTGGCGTCCTCGAACGGTCCAAGGCTCCGGCAACGTACCGGCGCTCCGGCTGTGGCGGCAGCCGACCCTGAAGCGCCCGAACCGGTGGTCGCAGATGCTGCAGCGGCAGGCGCGGCGGCGGGTGCGGTCCCGGAAGATGCCGCGGGCACCGGGGATCTCGGCGCTAATTGCAATGGCGGGATCGACGAATTCTGCTCGGCCGACGCGGGTATTTTCGCCGGCACATCGATCCAGTGCGCCCAGCCGAAGAAGGCCAGGTTAACGACGAGCAATAGCAAGACTGCGAACCGCACCGGATGATTCTATTCGAATTACGGGCGCTCGGAATGCAGTAAGGCCAGCCCGCGCAGAGCCAGGTCATCCTCACGGATGTGTCTCCTGCGCAGCAATGGTCCAATGACATCGGCGGCTCCGCCCGACAGTATCAGCTGCGGAGTCACCCGCAGGAGAACGCGCGCTGAACGCAGCGCCTCCGCGATCAGCGCCGCGGCGGCATGCACGGCGCCCGAGGCAATCGCATTGCGGGTGTCGTGCGCAAACAGAGCTGCTTTTCCGAATCGTGAACCGGCGCTGCGGCCGCCAGCGCGGCGGCGAATGCCGGCCGTATGCTCGAGCAACGACTCGATCATGAGTCTGGGTCCCGGCACGATGTTGCCGCCGCGATGGCGCCCGTTCGCGTCCAGCAGGTCAATGGTCATGGCCGTGCCAACGGCGACCAGACAGAGCGCGCGGCCCGGAAATTCCGAGCGAGCGCCGATCAGGGCCGCCCAGCGGTCCGCACCCAGACGCCACGGCTCTGGATACGCGTTGCGCACACCGGCTGCGGCGTGAGTGCTGCGCAGAAATCGGGCGGGACGCAGTCCGGCGCGCCGGATCATGGCGCGCAACTGTTTTTCAACTGCTACACCGGCGACGCTGCAGGCTTCGATGGCGAGTTTGGGATCGAGCGTCGCCAGCAACCGCAGTAGAAAGGCCCCGCGACGGGACAATTGCTTGAGTTCGATCACGCCGCTGGCGGCGAAGCCTCGACCCGTGCGATACGGTCCGCGCTGCAGCGCCCACTTGAGGCGTGAATTGCCAATATCCAGCAGCAGCACGCTTTTCGGGCGTGACGGACTGCGTTTTGCATTCATGCCATCGCCCTCACCGACACATCGCCGGTAACGAATCGCTGAATCCCTTCACGCGTCTGCACGCACAGCGCGCCGTCGATATCTATACCACGCGCGTGGCCCGAAACGTTGCCGGAATCCTGAGTGACTTTGACGACTTTCCCGGCCAGGGCATCGGCCGCGCGCCATTCCAGCGCGAAGGCGCCGAACCCCTGTTGCTCGAACTGTAGCAGGCCAGCGACGATCTCCGATATCAGCGCCGCGACCATGGCGTTGCGATCGACCCTGGTTACACCTAGGGCCACGAGGTCCGTGGCAGCGGTACCCGTGGATCTGACCCGATCAATAACTGCCTCTCCCAACGCGACGTTGAGACCGATGCCGATCACGACGAACGCTGGACCGGCGGCCTCTGCGCGTAGTTCCGCGAGTATCCCGCCGAACTTGGCTTGGCCGGCCACCAAGTCATTAGGCCATTTCAATTCCGCGCCCTGCACGCCGGCCTTGTTGAGCGCCCGCAGGGCACAGACTCCGATCGCCAGACTGAGCGCGCTGATGGTGGGCGGCAGACTCTGAAAACTCCAGCTCACCGACAGGCAGATCGCCCCACCGGGCGGCGCGAACCAGGTACGTGCGCGCCGCCCGCGCCCCGAACTCTGGTATTCCGCTGTCATGAAATCAAACTGCCCGGGCGGCAGCCCCGACCGCTCCAGCAGATCGAGATTGGTGGAACCGGTGGACCATACGCTCGCGCCATGACGCAGCTGCGAAACGATTGCCTTCGGCAGCGCTTTGCGAATGCGCCGCGCTTCGAGCATGGCTGTGGCGTGCGGTAGGCGATAACCTCGGCGCGCCACGGCATGCACCGTGACGCCGAGTTCGCGCAGCGTTGCAATAGCCTTCCAGATGGCGCTGCGGCTGACGTCGCAGGCAGCCGCGAGCCGAGTGCCGGAATGAAACTCCTGATCGGCGAGCAGCTGATATACACGCTGGATTAATGGCGCGGCAGTCGCGCCAGCCGTCTTCACGCCGGGCTCGCCGGTACTTCGGTCAGCATGCAGCGCACGCCACCGCCGCCTTGCGCCTCAATGGTCGGTATGGCCACATCGATGATGCGATCCACGCATGCACTGAGCTGCGCCCATTGGCTAGCGTCGAATGCCGCGCGCGCCTTCGAGGACATGACCAGCACCGATGAGCCGGGAGCGACTGGCGTCTGTGCCCGCAGCTCGAGCGCATTGCAGGCGAACGCAAACATGGCGGCCATGCTCACCTCGATGAGCTCGCGTCCCGGCGCCTCGAGTCGCGCGAGAACGCGCTGCCGGTCTTGCGGCGCGATCGCCTCGCTGCAGATCAGCGCGAAGCTTGAACCGATCGCGAGCATGACGTTGGTGTGGTATAGCGCCTGGCCGTCGGCATCGACCGCATCGAATACTTCCGCCTGGTAGTGCATGGCGCGCGCCCATTCGTGGACCAGGGACTCATGGGTGCGCGCCGATCGGCAGGCATAGACCACGGCCTGTGTGGGATCGAGCACCAGACTTCCGGTGCCCTCCAGATAGCGGCCGCGAGATTCCTCGGCGGACAGGTCCAGCAGGCGCCGGCGGCTGAAGAGCAGTTGCGCCTCGACTGCCGCCAGCACATCGGCGCGCCGCTCGTCGCGGCGGTTGGCGGCGTACATGGGGTACAGGACGATGGTGCCGTCAGCGTGAAAGCTGACCCAGTTGTTGGGGAATACCGCATCGGGCTTGGCCGGTTCTGGCGTGTCCTCGATCACGCAGGTGCGCACGCCGGCTGCCCTGAGCGCGTCATGCAACGCGGAGAACTCGGCCAGCGCCTGCGTCGTACTGCTCGAGTATTGCTGCGCTTCGCGCTGGAAACGATTGCTGGCCGCGGTCTGTGGATTGAAACCAAATCGTGCTGGTCGGACCATGAACACCGACGAGGCGCCTTGTGGCTTTGCTGAGGGCGGCGTCGCGGCTATCGTGCCTTCATGGCTGAACTGAGGCTGAATCATGAAACTTTCGGCGCTCGTTTGGTCTGAATAGCCGCGACCCGCGGGCACCGATCATAATTGAACGCGGGCGTGCGCATTGGGTTGCAATCGGAACTCCAGGGGCATAGGTTTTCATTCATGCAAAAAAATACTATCTGGTATGTGGCCGCAGGCGTCCTGGTGGTGCTGAGCGCGGGGGCGCTGTACTGGTCCTGGCACGCCAATCATCACCCGGTCGCCGCGGAGCAACCCGCGCCGGTCACCCCGCCGAGCCCACCGCAGTCGGGCATCGCCAACCCGGTGCCGGTGCCCTCGGGCCTGACGGCGCAACCCCTGCCGCCACTGGAGGCCAGCGACAAGCCAGTGCACGATTCGCTCGCCGACCTGTTCAGCGCCAAATCGGTGGACGAGCTGCTGCGCCCGGAAATGCTGGTGCGGCACCTGGTGGTGACCATCGATAACCTGCCGCGCAAACATTTGTCGGTGGAACTGCGGCCCACCAAGAATCTGCCGGGCAGGTTTGGTGTCACGGGCAGCGAGGATTCCGCGACCATCGATCCCGCCAACTACGCCCGCTATGACGGCTACGTGCACATGCTGCAGAGTCTGAACATCCAGCAGTTCACCACCACCTATTTTCACTATTACCCGCTGTTCCAGCAGGCCTACGAGGGCCTGGGCTATCCCAACGGTTACTTCAACGACCGGCTGGTGGCCGTCATCGATGATGCGCTGGCCGCGCCCGACGTCAAGGGACCGGTAGCGCTCACTCGCCCGAACGTCATGTACCAGTACGCCGATCCCAATCTCGAGGCACTGTCCTCGGGACAGAAAATCATGGTGCGTATGGGTCCGGACAACGAGGCCATCGTCAAGGCCAAGTTGCGCGAATTGCGAACGGCCGTGGCGGCACAGAAGAAACAGTAGCGGATTGCAACCTTACCGGGCACCGGTGCTCTGCAGGAGATTGGCCGGCGAGTACTGATCGGTCAGTACGCGCGCGTTCGGATCCCAGTCGACTTTGGTCGAGAACAGCGACAGCACCGACAGCGGATTGACATCGAAGGGTTCGAATGCAGCTTTCAGGGATTCGGCGTTGTGCTGGATCTGGGCCATGGGCGGAAAGGGTGCGTTGCTGGCGAGGATCACTCGATTGGCGCTCTTGAGGTTGTAGAACTGACCGAATACCGCCGTGTAGGTCACCGATTCGTTCTGGTACAGGCGGCTGGATGAAAACGTGTTGGCCGCGACGATGCCGCCGGGCGCCAGCAATGAGCGCACCTGGGTCAGAAACTCACGCGTCAGCAGGTGCTCGGGAATGTACTGCGCGTCGTAGGCATCCAGGATGATCAGCTGGTAGCGCTTGTCCGTGCGCAGCATGCGGCGCACATAGGCACGAGCGTCTTCCTCGAACACGTGCTCGCGGGTCGTGGGCTGGAAACTGAAATAGTGCGTGGCGACATACACCACGGCTGGATCGATCTCGACTATGTCGATGTCGGCGCTAGGTAATAGCTTCGACAGTGCGCGCGGCAAGGTGCCGCCCCCTAAGCCCAGTATCAGGATGCGGTGTGGATCGGGGTTCAAGAACAACGCACCCAGTACCATATGCGTGTATTCGAACATCAGCCGGTCCGGCTGGTGCAGATCCATGCAGGATTGCCGCCCAATGGCGCACTGGCGCGTGAAGCACAGGCAGCGCGTGTAGTCATCGCCGTACACCAGCACCTGCCGGTACAGCGAGCGCTCGGAGTGAATCAGCGGCGAGCTGTTGAGGATTTCCGGTTGCTGCGCGGCCGGTTTGGACGGCGCGCCCCAGGCCAGCGGCACGGCCAGGGCCACGGCCAAGACCAGCGCTGGCGCCAGCAGCCTCACGGCTCGGCGCTCATGGGCACGAATAGCGCCAGCAGGCCAACGGCTGCGGATACCGACAGCATCAGCAGAATGATCTGGTTCACTTCCAGGTACAGGACCAGGTAGAACGAGGTCAGTATGGTGCCTGCGGCGCTGCCGAAGGTGGAGACGAAATACAGTTTGCCGGCGTGATGGCCAGCGGTGGCCTTATCGGCCACCAACAACCGCACGGCGTAGGGCGAGACCATGCCCGACACGAATGTGGGCAGGAAGAACAGCAGGGCCGCGCCGCATAGTGATCCGAATCGCGGATCGGGCAAGGTTTCCGACAGATGCTCGAGCAGGGCACCCCCCCAGAGCAGCACCGGCACTGTGGCCAGCGCGGCCGCGAGCAGGATCAGCGCCAGGCGCTTGAGACTGGGCGCAGCCAGGGAGGCGCGACCGCCCGCCAGGTAGCCCAGGGACAGGGCCAGCATGAACACCGTGATGATGGCCCCCCAGACATAGATGCTGCTGCCGAAAAACGGCGCCAACAGGCGTCCGCCGAGCAGCTCCACGCCCATGACGAAAAAGCCTGACCAGCCGGCGATCAGGTACAGACAGGCCCGGTACATCGCGCCAGTGTATGCTGCCCGTACGGATAGCGAACGTTTCGCGAGCTTCGCAGGTCTCAGGGATTGATGTCCGGAACACCCGTTTATTTGCTCGGCGCCGTCCTGCTGGCGGGCGGCCTGAGCGCCTGCGAAACGGTCAGCACGGCGCCGGCTGATTCCCACCTGTCGGGCAGCTGGAACCTCGACACGGCTGCCAGCGATAACCCCGATGCCAAGATTGCGGCCGCGATGAGCGTGGCCCAGGACAAGCTGCGCCATCACCTGGCACGCTATGGCATCGATCCGGATGACACCCGGGCGGCGGCTGCCGGTGATGCCCCCGACGCTCCCGACTACACCTACGATACCCCCGAGGATTTCCGCTATGGCAATCCCGGACGTGTGGGACCGGATTTTCGCGGACTGCGCCTGCACCTGCACGATGAACTGACGCCGCCGAAATCGCTGCAGCTGGATGTGGCCGGCGACCTGGTGACCATCAGCAGCGACCAGTTGCCGCCGCGGGATTATCGCCTGGGTGAGCGGGTGTCACGCATTGATGAGTACGGCACGGCGATCATCAGCGTGGAGTGGTCGCACGAAATGTTCGAGCTGAACTACAAGTACACATCTCACGCCTCGCACAGCGAGACCTACCAGGTCGATCCAGGCACCGGTGCCCTGACGGTGACGGAGCAGATCATCGATCCCATCGTCGGCAAAATATTGGTGCGCAGCGTCTATCGCCGCGGCGCCCCGAGCAAGAACTGAAAAAGCCTAGAGCGCGGACTTGTCGGTCTCGCCGGTGCGGATGCGAATCACACGTGTGATATCGGTGATGAAAATTTTGCCGTCGCCAACCTTGCCGGTCTTGGCGGCCTTGACGATGGCATCCACGATCTGATCGGCGACTTCGGCGCGGACCGCGATCTCGATGCGCGCCTTGGGTACGAAATCCACCACGTATTCGGCGCCACGGTACAGCTCCGTATGGCCGCGCTGGCGGCCGAAACCCTTGACCTCGGTGACCGTCATGCCCGAGACGCCGAGATCCGACAGCGCTGAGCGCACCTCGTCGAGCTTGAAGGGTTTGATGATCGCAGTGATGAGCTTCACGCTGATTTCTCCTTATGCTGCCGTGTTGATGGCTACTCGACGATGTGGAACTTGATCCTTACCTTGTCGTCGAGTACGTCGTTCCACTCTGCGTCCCCAATGCCGAAGTAGCTGCGCGAAATAGTCAGCTGGCCGTCGAAGCTGGTAGTGCTACCGGCCTTGCTGACCGTAACCGGTACCGTCAGCGTCTGCGTCCTGCCCTTGAGCGTCAGCACGCCGGTGGCGTCAAAATGTCCCGCCGCGCCCGGCTTGATGGTGGTGGAAATGAAGCTCGCGATTGGAAAGGTGGCACTGTCCAGCCAGTCTTTCTTGCGCACCTCGGAATTGTAATCCTCGGAGCCCAGGTCGAGGCTGCCGGTAGTGACCTCGAGCGCCGCCTTCGAGGCATTGGACAATGCCGGGTCGTAGTCGATGCGGCCGTTGAATTTCGTGAACGGCGCATCCACCGGCACCTTCTCCTGCGTGAAAGTCACGACCAGCGTGCTTTTGGCGCTATCGACGCCGGGCGCGGTGGCGGCCCCTGCGCCGGCCGCCACTGCCAGACTCACGACTACGCAGGACAGTGTCGTGGTCAGTGAAAATGATCGGTTCATCGGCAATCTCCGCGACTATCGGCGCCACGCCAGCATGCGCTTGAGCGTGGCATCATGATCGATGAAGTGGTGCTTGAACGCGGCGGCGGCGTGCAGCACCACCACCCACAGCAGTGCCCAGGCCAGATCGCCGTGGATTTCCACCAGCACTTTGGCGAGATCCTTGTTCTTGTGCACCAGGTCGGGCAGTTGCCATAATTTCAGGTACACCACGGAATAGCCGGAAGCCGAGCTGTAGAGCCAGCCGAAAATGGGCGTGACGATCATCAGCGCGTACAGCAGGCCGTGCGTGAATCGCGCCGCATGCGCCTGCCAGCGCGGCATGGGCTCCTCGGGCGGGGGCTTATGGGTGAGACGCCAGAGCGAGCGCAGCAGTACCAGCCCCAATATCGTGATGCCGATCCACTTGTGATAATTGTACAGCCGCAGTTTGCGCGGGCTGATGTGCAGATCCACCATGTAGGCGCCGAGCGAGAAGCCGGCCGTGATCAGCAGTGCGATCAGCCAATGGAATACCACCGCGGTGCGCGTGTATACCGTGGGCATGGCCAGCGCATCGATGACCGCCGGCATTACGGATGTATTTGAGTCGTCAGAACTGGACATATCGTCAAAGCCGGGGTCAGCTCTTGCTTTCGCCCACTCCCATCTGCGACTGGGTGTAGTTTTCCAGCCCGACGCGGGCGATCAGATCCAGCTGCGTTTCCAGCCAGTCGATATGATCTTCCTCGGATTCGAGAATGTCCTTGAACAGTTCTCGCGAGACGTAATCGCCGATTCGTTCGCTGTCGGCCAGTGCCAGGCGCAAGTCCACGTGCGCGGCGCGCTCGAGCTTCAGGTCGCACTCGATCATCTCGGGCACGTTCTCGCCGATCAGCAATTTGCCCAAGTCCTGCAGATTGGGCAGCCCCTCGAGAAACAGGATGCGCTCGATCAGGCGGTCGGCATGCTTCATCTCGTCGAGCGACTCGTGATACTCATGTTCATGCAAGCGTTTGAGGCCCCAGTTGCGGTACATGCGCGAATGCAGGAAGTACTGATTGATAGCGGTCAATTCATTCTTGAGCACCATGTTCAGGTGCTGAATGATTTTGGGATCACCCTTCATGGCCCTACTCCTGGCGGCGCTTGGGTTCGCGCTCGGCCAGGCGGCCTCGGGCGAAGCTTAGTCAGGCGAACGCGGCATCCGTTTCGTGGATATCCTGCGTCGCGTGTTCTCGGATCAGCTCGCGTGCCGCGGGCTCGCACCGACCGCAGCAAGCACCCACGGGCAGTTGCATCTGCACTTCGCCCAAGCTGGTCGCACCCTGCTCGACGACGCGCCGGATCTGGCGATCGGTGATCCCGTGACACACACAAATATACATCGCGAGCCCTTTGCTGGGAGAGCAGGACATAGCGTGATACGAATGAGAATGATTGTCAATTACACATAATTGCAACCGCGGGATCCTCAGTTGCGCTATCTCACGCTGAATGCTGCGTCGCAATATTCAACCCTGAAGGCGAAACCGCGCATCGGGTAGCCCCTTGATATTGAGCTGATACACGAACAGGTCCCCGGCGTGCGGCTCCGCGGCCAGGCGCTGAGCGCTCAACTCCTGGCGCGCGGAGGTCACGAACAGCAGGTCCAGGTCTGCGCCTCCAAACGCGACGCAACTGACATGGCTGGCCGGCACATCGATGGTGCCGCTGATCGTGCCGTCGGGGGCGTAGCGCACCACTCGCCCGACGCCCCATTGCGCATTCCACAGATGGCCGTGCGCATCGATGTGCGAGCCATCCGGAAACGCACCGGGCGGTGTGCGGGCAAATACTTGACGGTTGGAAATCGCGCCGCTCGCCGGATCGAGGTCGTAGCGCAGGATCATCCGGTGCGGAGTGTCGGCGAAATACATTTGCCGGCCATCGGGGCTGAAGCAGATGCTGTTGGAGATCGCGATCCCGGTCAGCCAGACACTGGCGGCGCCGCCGGTCAGGCAGTACAGCTTGCCGACGGCCGTGCCTCGACCTTCCACCATGCTGCCGGCCCAGAAGCGCCCCTGCCGATCGATGCGGCCATCATTAAAACGCACGTTGGCTGCATCATGGCCGGGACGCTCGAGCCACTGCAGTTGCCGGGACTCGGGATGATAGAGCGCGAATCCGGACTCGAACGCGGCGATGATCTCTTCGCGGTCTTCGACCAGGCCGAACGAGCCCAGTCGTTCCGGTAATCCAAAGCGTTCCAGCCTGCGCGTGAGCGGGTGGTAGCGATGCAGAACGCGCTCCTGGATATCGGTCCACCAGGCGCGCTGTCCGGTCACATCCCACAACACGCCCTCGCCCAGCGTATTGGCGACAGCCACAATGTCCACCAGCTCGACTCTCATCGCGCGGCTCATGCATTACCGTCCGGGCTGCTGTGGTAGATTAAATGTCAGACAAAAAGGAAAGGCAATGCGCGGGATTTCACGGCGCACACTGCTGGAACTAGGGGCACTTTCCGCGGCTGGCGCACTCGCGGGCAAGGCCGCAGCGGCCGCAGGATACGATGCGGCCACCGCTGCGCCCGCCATCCGCCCGGCCGCGTATTCACAAGTCACCTTGTCCGCGGGACCGCTGCTGGATCAGTTTCGCGCCCAGCAGGCGACGCTGCTGGCCATGGATGAGGACGCGCTGCTCAAGCCGTTTCGAGCTGCCGCCGGGCTTCCAGCCCCGGGCGTGGAGTTGGGCGGCTGGTACAACGCCTCCGCGCGCTTCGATCCGCCGCGCGACATGCATGGCTTCATCCCGGGTCACAGCCTGGGACAGTATCTCTCGGGGATGGCGCGTGCATACGCCATCACCGGCGATGCCGCGACCCGCGCCAAGGTACAACGGCTGGTGGCCAACTTTGCCGCCACGATCTCGCCGCATCTGTATGACGGCTACCCGCTGCCGGCATACCTGTTCGACAAGATCAACATCGGCCTGATCGATGCCCACGCATTCGCCGCGGACTCTAATGCGTTGCCGGCACTGGACCGGGCGCTTGCTGCCGCGCTGCCGCACCTGCCGGAGAAGGCACTGACGCGGCCGCAGATGCAGGCGCGGCCCCATCCGAACATGGCCTACACCTGGGATGAGTCGTACACGCTGCCCGAAAATCTTTATCTGGCGTGGCGCCGCGGTGCCGGCCGACGCTATCGGGAACTCGCCGCGCGCTACCTGCTCGATGCCGAGTACTTCGATCCGCTGGCGCGCGGTGAAAATGTGCTGCCGGGCAAGCACGCCTACAGCCACGTCAATGCGCTCAGCTCGGCGATGCAGGCGTGGCTGGTCGACGGCAATCCCATGCACCTGCGGGCGGCGAAGAACGGCCTGGACTTTGTGCTCGCCCAGAGTTTCGCCACCGGGGGCTGGGGGCCCAATGAGGGTTTCATCGCACCGGGCTCCGGTGCCCTGGGCGAGTCGCTCAACAGCACGCACGCCAGCTTCGAGACGCCGTGCGGTGCCTACGGACACTTCAAAATCGCGCGTGCACTGCTGTGCGTCACCGGCGATGCCCGCTGCGGCGACAGCATGGAGCGCGTGCTTTACAACACCGTGCTGGGCGCGCTGCCGATGCGGCCGGATGGCACCGCGTTCTACTATGCCGACTACAACGCCAGCGGCTCGAAGAAGTACTTCGAGTACAAGTGCCCGTGCTGCTCGGGCACGCTGGGTCAGATCGTGGCCGATTATTCGATCAGCGCTTACGCACTGAGCGATCGCGGCGCGATCGTCAATCTGTACGTGCCATCGCGGCTGTCATGGCAGCAGAGAGGGCGAGCGCTGACGCTGACCCAGACAACCGGCTATCCGCTCGATTCCTCGGTGGCGTTCACCGTCGGCACGCCGACTCCGCAGACCTTCTCGGTGTCGTTGCGCATCCCGGCATGGGCCGGACCCGCCACGGCCGTCACCGTCAATGACCGGCTATGGCCGCAGCCCGCGGCCGTCGGCACGTTTCTGGAACTGCGGCGTGAATGGCGCAACGGCGATCGCATCGCTCTGCAGCTCGAGCGCTCGCTGCGATTGGAGAGCGTCGATGAGCAGCATCCGGATCTGGTCGCCTTGATGGCCGGTCCGCTGGCGCTGTTTGCCGTCGGCGAGCGCTTCCTGCCATTCACGCGTCGCGATCTGCTGGCGGTGCGTCAGCTCACGGACGGTTCCAGCGAGTGGCGCGTGCTCACCCCGGATGGCACGCAAGTCTTCAAACCCTATTTCGCGCTCGGCCTCGAGACCACGCGTCTGTATCAGCCGGTGTCCACGTAACCGCGAAGTCCGCAGGCGCTACCAAAAGGCGGCGTAGAAGGCGACGATCGCCGCCAGCACGATCAGGCTCAGCACCACGTCCGAAAGGCCCCAACTCGCGCGCGTGGCGGCCTTCTCTGCCGGGCTGGCGCCATACCAGGTGAACTTCAGCACGCTGGCATCGGGCGGCCTGGTCAGCAGGCTGATGATGATCATCAGCACCGCAGTCACCACCAGCAGCAGCTGGGTGTAATAGAGCCAGTGAATATTCCAGAAGTCGAAGATCCAGCCGTGCGCCGCCCGGATTGGCGCGATCGCGCGATCGAATTGCTGCGGCGTGATCGAGCGGTGGTAAAGCTGCTGCTTGAGCACGGTGACCGCGACGCCGTCATTGCGCATCACCAGGTCCGCCGCCAGGCGGGTAAATCCGCCGATGATGCCGACCACGAATGCCCAGAACGCCGCCGGTGCCGTGGCGCGCGTCCAAAACACGCCCAGCAAAAACAGCACCGCGATTGCCGGCGATAGATAGCCCTGTACGCTTTGCAAATACACATACAGATCGGAGTGCAGGCTCTTGATCACCAGCACCCAGCAGATCCCCAGCACGACGATGACCGCGGTGGCGATGCGCCCGACCACGACTTCGGTGCGGCCCGAGGCGTTCGGGTACCATTCGCGAAAGAAATCCATGGTGAACAGCGTCGCCGAGGCGTTGAACTTCGATGCCAGGGAGGCCATCAGCGCCACGATCATCGAACAGGCCACCATGCCGCGCAGGCCATGCGGCAGAATCTGCGCGACCAGCGAGGTGTAGGCGGCATCGCCGCTGGTGGTGAAGCCGAGGTTCGGCGCCTGGGTCAGCGCGTACGCGATCATGCCGGGCACCAGGAAGATGAACACCGGCGTCAGTTTCAGGAACGCCGCCAGAATCGCACCGCGCCGCGACTGCTGCTGGTTCTTGCCGGCCAGTACGCGCTGCACGATGTATTGGTCCGTGCACCAGTACCAGAAGCCAATGATGGCGGAACCGGGCAGCACCGCCAGCCACGACCAGTCGGGGTCCTTGAGCGGACGAATCAGGTGGATATTCGCGCCGGCGGCGGTCACCGTCGCCTGCCAGCCGGCGATCAGACTGCCGTGACCGAGCACATTCAATCCGGCGTACAGGATGCATACCGACCCGAGGATCAGCACCGGCGCCTGCAGCACGGCGGTGTACATGATGACGCGCAGGCCGCCCAGCACGGTATACAGGCCGGTGGTGAAGGCCAGTCCGAGCGCAATCACCCAGAACACATCGATGTCGGCGCCGAAGATATGCACGCTATTGATACCGAGCAGCGTTCGCACCACCACATCGCCGGCGTAGATGGTCACCGCGATCTTGGTCAGTACCAGACTGGCGATGGTCAGAATACTCAGGGCGTTCCTCGAGCCGCGGCTGAAGCGCAGCTCCAGGAACTCGGGCATGGTGAACACTTTCATGCGGTCGTACAGCGGTACGAAAACCCAGCCGAGCACCAGGATCAGCCAGCCCTGCATTTCCCAGTGCGCCATCGCCATGCCGGTGGCAAAGCCGGCTCCGGCCAATCCGACCAGGTGTTCCGAGCCGATATTGGACGAGAAGATCGAGGTGCCGATCTGCAGCCAATTGCTGTCGCGGCTGGAGAGGAAGTAGTCCTTGCCGGAGTTCGCCTTGGCGCGCATGGCGTACAGCACCACTACCAGCATCACGGCGATGAACAGCGCCACCACCAGCCAGTCCGCGCCGTCGAATACCGATCCGGGCGTGGGCGCGCCGTTCATGCAGCCCTTGAATCGAACGGCTCGACGGCGACCTGCCTGGCGACCAGGAACACGTCCGCTACCAGTTGCAACGGCCGCGCGTCCACCTCGGATTCGCCGTCCGCGATCAATTCGCCGAAGCGGCGATAGATCGCTTGGTACTCATTTGCCAGCACGTTGACATCAGGGGCCACGCGCTCGTTCGCGACGCTGAGCACACTGCCGCCGGCCGAAAGATTGATCGGACCGCGATCGGTCTCCAGATCGATGGTCCAGGTCTGAGTCCCGGTGTGGCGGAAATCCAGCTGCACCTCGATCGGCACGCCGCCAGCAGTGACGAATTCGATGTCGGCTGCAATCGGCGCCTCGCAGTTCGATGGCACGAACAGCAGCGCGCTGCTGGCGAAGATCGGCTCGGCGATGACCTGCGTCAGGATTGAAAAGGCGTTGATGCCGGGATCCAGCACGCCGAAGCCGCCGGCCTGCCAGATCCAGGTCTGGCCCGGATGCCAGCGGCGCACATCTTCCTTCCAGCTCACGCGCACGCGCCGCAGTACCCGCTCGCGCAACAGCCGCGCCGCCGGAGCCACGCCCAGCGCGTGACGCGAATGCCAGGTCTGGTAAAGCGTGCGTCCGGCCGCGCGCGCCAGTGCGACCATATGATCGAACTGCGCCAGCGACGTGCACGGCGGCTTCTCCATCAGCACGTGCTTGTTCCTGGCCAGGGCCAGCTTAGCCGCCGGGTAATGGTGTTGCGGCGGCGTGCAGATCGACACCGCATCGACCGCGACCGTGCTGTCCAGGAGCGCCTCGATGCTGGGGAAATTGGCGACGCCGGCGATGCTGGCGTTGCGGCTTGCCGCGGCCACCAGCTGCAACGCCGGATTACCGGCGATCGCCGGAATGTGCTGGTCGCGCGCGATCTTCCCCACGCCGACGATGGCCATGCGAATTGCTGGCAAGGGATGCGCTACAGCACGCTGACCGCTGCCGGCGCTGCGCGCACGGTCTGCAATGGATTGCGCAGCGGCAATGAGAACGGCGGCGCCTCGATCTCGAACACATCGCCGTCCTGCGCGATCACCCCGTCGCCGAACGAGAGGGTCGCGGTGCCGAAGAAATGCACGTGCAGGTCGCCGGGCCGGCGGAACAGCGGATACTTGAAATGATGGTGTTCCAAGTTGGCGATATGGTGCGACATGTTCGCCTCGCCGGTCAGGAACGGCTTTTCCCAGATCGGCTTGCCGGCGCGGCGGATCACCGCCGTGCCTTGCATGTCGGCCGGCAGCTCACCCACCAGCAGCTCCGGCCCGATCGATGCCGGGCGCAGCTTGGAATGCGCCAGGTACAGATAATTCATGCGCTCCATGACGTGATCGGAGAACTCGTTCGCCAGCGTAAAGCCGAGCCGGAACGGAGTGCCGTCCCGCGCGATCACGTAGATGCCGGCGAGCTCGGGTTCTTCGCCACCGTTTAACGCAAAGTCCGGCGAGATCAGCGGTTGCTCCGGCGCGACGATGCTGCGGCCATCGCCCTTATAGAACCATTCCGGCTGCACTCCGGGCTGGCCGGCGGGGGGCTTGCCACCTTCCACGCCCATCTGGAACATCTTCATCGAGTCGGACGCGTTGTGCGCCTGCGCTTTGGCATGCATGCGATCGCGCGCATCGGCCGAACCGAGATGGGTGAGACCCGTGCCGGTGAGCCAGGTGCGTGCGCTGTCGGCGTGATCGACCGGGGCCAGAATCCGGCCGTGACGCAGCGCCTCATTCAGATCGATGGCTTCGCCCAGGCCCGCGGCCTGCACCACCTTCGCCAGCGTCGAGCGCGAGCCGATGGCGCTCTCGGCGAGCGCATAGACGGAAGTTGCGCCCTGAACGCGCCGGGCGCTGGCGCCGCCGTCGCTTGCGGCCACCATACGCTCGCCGCCCTCGCTGAGCAGCTGCAGCAATCGCAGGCTCATGAGGAATACTGGCCGTCCACCAGCCGGCGCAGATGCAATGGTTCCGCATCGCGCAATTCCGGCGGCAGCAGCGCTTGCGGCACATCCTGGTAGCACACCGGTCGCAGAAAACGTTCGATGGCGCGCGTTCCCACCGAGGTCACGCGCGAATCCGAAGTGGCCGGATAAGGGCCGCCGTGCACCATCGCGTGGCAGACCTCGACGCCGGTCGGCCAGCCGTTGACCAGGATGCGGCCTACCCTACGCTCCAGAATCGGCAGCAATTGCGCGGCCGCCTGATGATCGGCTGCCTCCAACTGCAGCGTCGCGGTCAACTGTCCTTCCAGACTATTGAGAACCTGCGCGAGCTGCGCCACATCCTGGCACCGGATTACCAGCGACGCCGGTCCGAACACTTCTTCGGCCAGCGCCGCATGGGCGAGGAAATGCTGCGCCTCGGCTTGAAACAGCATGCCGGTAGCGAGGCTGCCGGTACCGGCGGTCGTGCCGCTGGCCAGATGCGAAACACTGGCGTCGCTCTTCAGACGTTCCACGCCGCGCTGATAGTTACCGCAGATCGCCGGCGACAGCATCTGGCCGGCCGCGGTATTGGTCAACGCTGCTGCTGCCGCGGTAATGAAGCGCTCGAGATCCGGGCCGGCGATGGCGAGCACCAGGCCGGGATTGGTGCAGAACTGTCCGACACCCAAGGTCAGCGATGTCACGAATCCAGCGGCAATCGCTTGCGCGCGCACCTTGAGCGCGCCGGGCAATAGCACCACCGGATTGATGCTACTCATCTCCGCGTACACCGGAATCGGCTCGGGTCGCGCAGCCGCCAGTTTCACCAGCGCCAACCCACCGGCACGCGAGCCGGTAAATCCCACCGCTTTGATGCGCGGATCGGTCACCAGGGCGGCGCCCAATTCGTTCGCTGGTCCGCTCAGGTGCGAGTAGGTGCCGCTGGGCAGGCCGCACTGCTTCGCAGCCTCGCTGATCGCGCCAGCGGCCAATTCTGATGTGCCCGGATGCGACGGATGCGCCTTGACCACTACCGGACATCCGGCCGCGAGCGCCGAGGCGACGTCGCCGCCAGCGGCGGAAAACGCCAGCGGAAAATTGCTGGCGCCAAAGACCGCCACCGGACCCAGGGGAATCATGCGCTGGCGCAGATCGGCGCGCGGCAGCGGCTTGCGCTCCGGCAGCGCCGGATCGATGCGCAGACCGAGCCAGTCGCCGGTGCGCACCACCTGCGCAAATAGCCGCAGCTGCGCCACGGTGCGCCCGCGCTCGCCCTCCAACCGCGCGCGCGGCAGGCTGGTCTCGATTGCGGCACGCTCCAGCAGCTCATCGCCCAGCGCCAGAATGTTCGCGGCGCAGGTGTCGAGAAACTGCGCGCGGGTCGCCAGCGTTGCATGGCGGAAATCGTCGAATGCAGCCTCCGCCAGCGCGCACGCGCGCGCCACGTCCGCCGGACCGGCAATCGCAAAACTCGGGTCGATGGGGACGCCGCGCACCGCATCGGTGGCGCGAAAGCCAGCAGTAGTGGCCACGCGGTCATAGCCGATGATGAGTTGACCGGTCAGAGGCATGATCGTGTCAGGTGAGCAGCGCGGCCGGCATCATAAAATAACTCAGACAATATTGCAGCAGCGGTCAAGTGCGGCGGACGGCCGTGAGTACGCGTCGATCTAGCCTGCAGAACCGCGTCCGGAGCGCTTGGAGGCCGGCGTATCGATACGCGCCAGTTCGATCAACTCACTCATGGCGTGCTGCGCCTTGCCCGCCTCCTTGGCCGCGATCGCCTCGAATACCCGCAGATGATCGGGTATGGGATCACGACGCAAGGGATGTTTGCGCTGCTTGAAGATAGTGGTGGTGCGAATCGCCGCGTTCACGCCATTGGTCAGCGAGATAATGAACGGATTGTTGGTGGCATTGAGCAGCGTGGTGTGAAAATCCAGATCCGCCTGCCGCCCGGCCTCAGTGGCCAGAGTATAGGTGGCCATACCGTCGAGCGCTGCGCGCATGGCTTTCAGGTGCTGCGCCGAGCGGCGCCGGGCGGCCATGCCGGCCGCCGCCGATTCCACCACGTTACGCAATTCGAACAGGCTATTGAGCAACTGCAGGTCCGGTTCGGATTCAAAGGTCCAGTCGAGCACGTCCGGGTCGAGCAGATTCCATTCCGACTGCGGATTGATGCGAGTGCCGACCTTGGGCCGGGCATTGACCAGTCCCTTGGCCGCGAGAATCCGCACCGCCTCGCGATACGCCGTGCGCGACACCGCGAACTGCTCGCTCGAGGCGATCTCGCCATTGAGGAGGTCGCCCGGCTTGAAGCGGCCGGAGACGATCGAAATCCCGAGTTTGCGGGCAATAGTGCCGTGCAGCCGTAATGCCCGGTCACGCGCCTTCACTGCGGGCGGCGCCACGGACGCCCGGCGGGCGATGTGAGTCGAGGGTTTAGAATTTCGCGACAATTTTTATAGGGCCTGTTGGAGCAGCACTCCAGACACGCAATCAGCGATGTTATCTGCGGCGCGCCCCAAAACGCAAACGACTGCGCGTTTTTTTGGCTCACCTGGTAGCGCTATCTTCAGCGTTACCTCTTTCGAGTGAGCGCTACCATGACTGATTGGACGGCGCAAAACGGCAAAAACTCAGACAAAAAGACCGCCGCGATCTTGTCGCCGGCCGCGGGTTGGCTTATTGTCTGAGTTATAGGCGCATAGACGCTTTTGGGGCGATCCATGCTGCGCCGTGAGCTAGGGGGAAAATCAATGAAGAAGTTGCGCAAAGCGCTGATGCCGGCCGTGACCGGAATGACTGTCTCGCTGGTAGCCGGCTACGCCTGGGGGCAGGCGGCACCGACCACGCCGGCAACCGCCGATCAGCCGGAATCGCTCGACACGGTGGTCGTCACCGGAGTGCGGGCCAGCGTCAAGTCGGCCGAGGACATCAAGAAGAACTCGGACCAGGTGGTCGACTCGATCGTCGCGGAAGATATCGGCAAGCTGCCGGACAACAACGTGATCGAAGCCCTGCAGCATGTCACCGGCGTGCAGATCAGCCGCAATGCGGCCGAAGCCACCCAATTGTTGATCCGCGGCCTGCCCGACATCGCTACCACCCTGAACGGTCGCGAGATCTTCACCTCCACCGGCCGCTTCATCACGCTGCAGGACATCCCGGCCGAACTGCTGTCGCGCGTGGACGTGGAGAAGTCCTCGCGCGCCGATGACATCGAGGGCGGCATCGCCGGACTGATTGACGTGCGTCTGCACCGTCCGTTCGATTTCGACGGCTTCGAAGCCGCCGGCACCGCCATGGGCACCTACAGCTCGCTGTCTAAGGACACCGACCCCCGAGCCAGCATATTGCTGAGCAACCGCTGGAATACCTCCGCCGGCGAATTCGGCGTGCTGGCCGATGTCTCGTACTCCAAGGACCGCTACAAGGAAGAGATCCTCGACAATTACATCTCGACCCAGGCGATCGGGCCGGTACCGGGTTCCACCGGGCCGGGCGGCACGGCCTATATTCCGCTAACCGAAGGCGCGCAATCGATCAACGGTGATCGCGAGCGCATGTCGGCCAACCTGTCGACGCAGTGGGCACCGAATGCCAATACCGAGTTCTTTGCCGAAGGTTTCTATACCCGCTATCGCAACCCGAATAACAATGACTTCTTCGTCGGTCTGCCATGGATCAACGCCAATCCGGCCACGGCGACCGTGTTTCCGGGAACCGACGAGGTCAAGACGGTGACCGGCGGCAACTACGAGTTGACCAGCGACCAGTCGTTCGTGCCCAAGTCCGACACCTTTCAGATCGCCATCGGCGGTGCCTGGACTGGCGAATCGGTGAAGTTCAGCAGCGAAGTGGACTACACGTGGAGCCATTTCACGCAGGAAGGCATCATCCTGGATACGCAGTACAACCCGCCACCGGACGGCTACACCGCGGATTTCAACTATAAAGGTACCGGCACACCGTTCATGAACGTCACCGGCTTCGATCTGACCAATCCGGCGCTGTTCAGCATCCGCCAGTTGTATGACCAGTGGCAGGATCAGAAAGGCGATGAGGTCGACTGGCGCGGCGACTTCGCCTTCAAAATGGGCGGCGATAACCCGCTCAAGTCCATCGATACCGGGGTGCGCATCGGCGACCGCTTCGCCAAGCAAACCGAGGACAACCAGGGCGGCCTCGACTGCCTCGGCGTCGCCGATCCGTCCAGTCCGCAATTCGCCGCCGTCGCCGCCGCCATTGCCTCACCGGCCTGCGGTACGCCGCTGAGTGCTTTGCCGGGCATGGGGGCACACGTGACCGGCGGCAGTCAGTTCAACGGCCAGTTTGGCATCACACACTGGACCGATGCCGACCCGAACTGGCTGATCAACAACGCCCCGTACCTGCGCGAACTGTTCGATCAGTCGCCCACCGGCGCGCGTCCTCCCGGCGACCCGACGCAGGCGTTTGACGACCGCGAACTCAGCTATTCCGGTTACGTGAAGGCCAATTTCGGCTTCCCGCTCGCCTCGCACCTGCTGGACGGCAATGTCGGCCTGCGGCTGATCGATACGCGCGCGACCCTTCAGGGCAACTCGCTGCTGGTCACCACACCGGCCACCGGTCCGTCCACGTTCACATACATCCCGACCGAGACCGACAAGAACACGCTCGACTGGCTGCCGAGCCTCAACGCCCGGCTGGCACTCACAGATGAGCTGTATCTGCGTCTGGCAGCGAGCCGCACGGTCACGCGTCCGACTTTCCTGCAACTCGATCCGGGACTGTCGCTGTCGGCGTCGACCGCCACGTTGCTCGGTTCCGGTACCAGCGGCAATCCGAACCTGAATCCGGAACGTTCGACTAATGGCGATCTGTCGCTGGAATACTACTTCGGGCGGCAGAACTCGCTGACCGCGGCGGCGTTCTATCGCAAGATCGATGGCTATATCCAGAATGGCATCGCGCCGGAAACGATTGGTGGCATTACCTACCAGGTCACCGAGCCGGTGAACGCCCCGTCGGGTCACATCGAGGGTGCGGAAGTGGGCTACACACAGTTCTTCGACTGGCTGCCGGGGATCTTCAGTGGCTTGGGCACCCAGGCCAACGCCACCTACGTGAACGGCCCATTCCAGAACATCTCGAAGTGGTCCTATAACCTGATCGGCATCTATGAAAAGGGACCGGCCGAATTCCGGGTGGCCTACAACTGGCGTTCCGGATTCAACGTCGGCCCGACCCCGGGCGGCGCGCAGCCGGCGGAGCCCCTGACCATCTTCTCCAAGGCGCAGCCGTGGCTGGATCTGTCGGCCGGTTACCGGGTCCTGGAAAAGCTGACGATCACCTTTGATGCCACCAACCTGCTGAACAGTTACTACCAGGACTACTTCGGCAACGCGACGGTCTTTCCGCGCGACACGCGTCGCTTCGATCGGACCTATGCGATCGGTCTGCGCTATCGGTTGTAATCGCGACTGGGGTCCGGCGTGCAATCGCGGCGATGGGTGTTGCAGGGATCTGTGGCAGGCTTCGCCGCGCTTGCCTGCGGGCCACTTCGCGCGCAGACCCTGCCGCCGCTGAATCCGAAACTGACCGGAGATCTGTACCCGATCCACGATCCGTGCATCATCAGGGCGGCCGATACCTTTTATGTGTTTTGCACCACGCCGCGCCCCGATGCCCCGGCTCAGATCCCCTGCTACCGCTCGGCTGACCTGCTGCACTGGGAACGCGCCGGCCATGTGTTTGCGGCCATGCCCGCGTGGGCGCAGCAGGCGGTGCCGCATGCCCGGACCCTCTGGGCGCCCGATATTTCGTTCTTCAACGATCGGTACTGGCTTTACTATGCCTGCTCGACCTTCGGCTCCAACCGCTCGGTCATTGGGCTTGCGACCGCAGCCACGCTGAATCCCAGCGACGCGGCGTATGGCTGGCAGGATCGGGGCTTGGTACTGGAATCGAACAAGGGCGATGACTTCAATGCACTCGATCCCAACCGCATCATCGATCACGACGGCAAGCATTGGCTCGCCTTCGGCAGCTTCTGGACCGGACTGAAAATCATGCCGCTCGATCCCGCGACCGGCGTGCCGCCGGCCGGTGCGGTCCGGCACGATCTGGCTCGCCGACCGACGGCGCCGGATGCGATCGAAGCCGTGTACATCATCCGGCGCGCCGGCAACTACTATTTATTTGCCTCATTCGATTTCTGCTGTCGCGGCGCCGCCAGCAGCTACTACACGGTGGTGGGCCGTGCGCAGGAGATTCTCGGTCCCTATGTCGACAAAGCCGGCAAGCCCATGATGGAAGGCGGCGGTACGCTGGTGCTGGCCGCGGAGCCAGGTGATGACGCGCGCTGGCGCGGGCCGGGACACGTCGCGATCCTGCGCGATGATGGCAAGGATTACATCGTCTATCACGCCTACGACGCCGACCATGATGGCCGGCCGACTCTGCGCATAGCGCCACTGGGCTGGACTGACGACAACTGGCCGGTTGCCTTCGTATAGGCTTAAGTCTTGTTCAGGAATTTTCCGGGAGGTTATACGATGCGACCGGTTCCGCGAGCGCTGCTGGGTAGTCTGACGCTGAGTGCGGCCATCCTTTGGACAGCTGCCCTGCCGGCGCAACAGCCGCCCGTCTCTTCCGCAAGCGTGGTGATCCACGCCGATCGGCCGGGAGCGACCATCGATCGCCACATCTATGGGCAATTCGCCGAGCATCTGGGCCGCGGCATCTATGAGGGTGTCTGGGTGGGCGAGCACTCGCCCATTGCGAATACCCGTGGCTTTCGCAACGACGTGATCGCGGCACTGCGTGATCTACACGTGCCGGTGGTGCGCTGGCCGGGCGGCTGCTTCGCCGACGAATACCATTGGCGCGATGGCATCGGTCCGCGTGCCAAGCGCCGGGTAACGCTGAACACCAATTGGGGTGGGGTTCCGGAGAGTAATGAGTTCGGCACGCACGAGTTTCTCGACTTCGCCGAAATGATCGGCGCCGACGCCTACATCAACGGCAATCTGGGTACCGGTTCCGCGGCCGAGATGGCTGAGTGGCTGCAGTACATGACCTCCAATCGGCCCACGTCGTTAACCGCCGAGCGGGCGCGCAATGGTCACCCAGGCCCGTGGAAGATCGCCTATTTTGCAGTCGGCAATGAGGCCTGGGGTTGCGGTGGCAACATGACGCCGAATCATTACGTCGACCTGTTCCGCCAGACCGCAACCTTTCTCAAGGCGCCTGAAGGCGCGCGCCCGATCATCATTGCCAGCGGTGGCCACGATGACGACACCTCGTGGGCCGAGGCTCTGAGCTCACAGGTGCCCGCGCGCGAGATCGGCGCCATCAGCTTTCACTACTACACCATCCCCGGCGACCTGTGGCGCAACAAGGGCCCCGCCACCGGCTTCGGTGAGGATCAATGGATTTCGACACTCTCGCATACGCTCAGGATGGAGGATTTCATGAGTCGCAACAGCGCGGTGCTGGATAAATTCGATCCGGCCAAGAAAATCAGCTTCGCGGTCGATGAATGGGGCACCTGGTACGACCCGGCGCCCGGCCGCGAGCCGGGCTTCCTCTATCAGCAGAACACACTGCGCGATGCATTGGTGGCCGCGATCAACCTCAACATCTTCCACCATCACGCCGACCGCGTGCGGCTGGCCGCGATCGCGCAAATGGTCAACGTTCTGCAGGCCATGATCCTGACCAAGGGGCCGCAGATGCTCCTGACACCGACCTATTACACGTTCCGCTTGTTCCGCCCATTCCAGGACGCCACCTTGCTGCCCACCGATCTGCAGACGCCGCAATATTCATTCGGGACGGTGTCGGTGCCCGCGCTCAGCATCTCAGCCGCCAGGACCGGCGCCGGTGCAATCGTGGTGGCGCTGGTCAACCTCGACCCGAACCGGTCTATCCCGGTGACGGCCACGATTTCGGGGGCCAGTCCGCAGCGCGTGACCGGGGAGCAGCTGACTGCGCTGGCCATGGATGCCCACAATACTTTTGAAGACCCGCATGCGGTCCATACCATGCCGTTCACCGGCGCGTCGCTCAGTGACGGCACGCTGGCGCTGACATTGCCGGCAAAATCCGTGGTCGTGCTGACGCTGCAATAGCAGCATCGCCAAGCGCATGCGCCTCTCGCGCCGTGACCTGCTGGCAGGCATCGCACTGAGCCCCATGGGGCTGCGCGCCGCCAGCAGTGCCGCGGACTTTCGCCGATTCGCGCCGACTCCGCCCATGGGCTGGAATTCCTGGGATTGCTACGCCACCACCATCGATGAGCAGACCGCGCTCGCCAATGCGGCGGTCATGGCCGAAAAACTGCTGCCGCATGGCTACCAGGTGTTCACCATCGACGCGCAGTGGTACGAGCCGCTGGCCAGCGGCTTCGAATACCGCAAAAACGCCGAGCTGGCGATGGATCAATGGGGCCGGCTCGTTCCTGCGATCAACCGCTTTCCGTCGGCCACGTCGGGCGCCGGATTCAGGCCGCTGGCCGAGCAGCTGCACCGCATGGGACTGAAATTCGGCCTGCACATGCTGCGCGGCGTGCCGCGTCAGGCCGCCGACCGTAATCTGCCGATTCTCGGCACGCATAACCGATGTGGCGAGATTGCCGACCGCGTCAATCTCTGCGAGTGGAATACCGACATGTATGGCATCGACATGACCAAGCCAGGCGCGCAGGCCTATTACAACTCGGTCATTGGCTTGTACGCGTCCTGGGGTGTGGACTATCTCAAGGCGGACGACATGAGCCGCCCGTATGAGCGCAATGAACCAGAGATCCATGCCGTACGCCGGGCGATCGATCGCACTCAATGCCCGATGGTGCTGTCTCTGTCACCGGGGGAAACGCTGCTGGCGGCAGCCGAGGACGTGCTGCAGAACGCGAACCTGTGGCGGATCAGCGATGATTTCTGGGACACCTGGCCGTTGCTGCTGGCCCAGTTCGAGCGCCTGAAGAACTGGAGCGCCTACCGGCGCATGGGCAACTGGCCCGACGCCGACATGCTGCCGCTGGGCACGCTCGAGCTTGGCCGTCGCACCACGCGTTTCACGCCCGATGAGCAACTCACCGTCATGAGTCTATGGTCGATCGCGCGCTCGCCGCTGATCGTAGGCGCAGACCTGAAGCGGCTCGATGAGGCGACGCTGGACTTGCTGACCAACGACGAAGTGCTCGCAGTCAACCAGGCGAGCCATGGCAACCGCGAGGTCTACCGACGTGACAACCTCGTGGTGTGGCAGGCGAACGACGCTCAAGGCGGTGTGTATGTGGCCATGTTCAATCTGAACGATGCCGCGGCGGCGATCGCAACATCGGTGCCGATCCAGTTGAGTGAACTGGGCATTCGTGGGCCGGCCCGGGTGCGCGATCTGTGGCGTCGATCCGATCTGGAACCGGCCGCGAACGTGTTCGCGCCGCAGATACCGTGCCACGGCGCGGGCCTGTTCCAACTGGCCCCGTTGTGAGCGATGGCTACTTCAACGTACGAAAAGCCAGTACCGTCTTCTCGCGATAGACCTGCCCGGGTCGCAGGATGGTGGATGGGAAGGCAGCCTGGTTCGGCGAATCCGGAAAGTGCTGGGTTTCCAAGCATAGTCCAGTGCGGTACTGGAATACCGAACCGCCGCCGGCTGGCTTGCCGTTCAGGAAATTGCCGGAATAGAACTGCACGCCTGGCTGGGTGGTGCGTAGCTCCAGCGATCGTCCGCTGTCCGGATCCTGCAGCAACGCCGCGAGTGTCAGCGCCCCGGGCTGCGGCTTGTTGAGCACCCAGTTGTGATCGTAGCCATGTCCGCGCTGCAGCTGTTCATCGGCATCTTCGATTCGCTTGCCGATGGCGTAGGGCGCGCGAAAATCGAATGCCGTACCCGCCACCGCGCGCAACTCACCGGTGGGAATCAGTGTTGCATCCACCGGCGTAAAGCGGTCGGCATTGATGGTGAGTTGATGATCGAGAATGGTGTGTGTGGGATCGCCGCTAAGATTGAAGTATGCGTGGTTGGCAAGATTCACCGGCGTCGCCGCGGTCGTGGTGGCCTCGTACTCGATTGCCAGTGTGTCGTCATCGGCCAGCCGGTAGGTGACGTGCGCGGTCAGCGCACCCGGGTAGCCCTCCTCGCCAGCCGCGCTGACGTAGGTCAGCCGCAGTTCCGCACCGTGCGCACCCGGATTCGCCCGCGCGGTCCATACCCGCTTGTCAAATCCCTGGATGCCGCCATGCAGGCTATTGGCGCCATCGTTCTGCGGCAGCTGATACGTCTTGCCGTCGAGCACGAAGCGGCCGTTGGCGATGCGGTTCGCGTAGCGTCCGACCGTGGCGCCGAAATACGGCACGCCAGCCAGGTACGGATCGAGCGTGTCGAATCCGAGCACGATATTTTTCAACTGACCCGCGCGATCAGGCGTCTTGAGCGATACGATGGCGGCACCATAGGTCATCACCCGGAGCTCGATGCCGTGAGCGTTGGTCAGCGTATAGATATCCACCGCCTGCTCTCTGGCGCGGCCGAACGGCGCCTTCTGGATCGTCACCGGCGCACGCGGCAATGCGCCGAGCCCGGCCAGGCCGGCCACGGCGGCCAACACGGCCACAATTGTTGTTCCCCGCATGCTGCCCGCCACTCTGTGTCGCCGCTGGACCAGGGCTATTTAATCAGACAAAACGCCGCCCGGCCAGCCGCATCAAGCCGGTTGCGAATGCCGGATCACTATGGCAATTTGTCTGAGTAAAGACGCCGGCAAAACGGCGCCATGCGAATGCTTCGCATTGACAATCGGAAAATAGACATGACAGCGGCCCCGCCTCGCCTGCGCTCCCGGGCCTGGTTCGATGACCAGGACAACACGGACATGACCGCGTTGTACCTGGAGCGCTATATGAACTTCGGCCTGACGCTCGAGGAACTGCAGTCGGGTCGACCCATCGTCGGCATCGCGCAGACCGGCTCCGACCTGTCGCCGTGCAATCGCCATCACCTGGTGCTGGCCGAACGTGTGCGCGAAGGCATTCGGGATGCCGGCGGCGTGCCAATCGAATTCCCGGTGCATCCGATTCAGGAAACCGGCAAGCGCCCGACTGCGGGACTGGACCGCAATCTCGCCTACCTGGGGTTGGTCGAGATCCTGTACGGCTACCCGATCGATGGCGTGGTGCTGACCACGGGCTGCGACAAAACCACGCCCGCCTGCCTGATGGCCGCGGCGACGGTCGACATCCCGGCGATCTCACTCTCGGTGGGACCGATGATCAGTGCCTGGGCCGACGGCAAGCGCATGGGCTCGGGCACCATAGTGTGGCGCGCGCGCGAGCGCTTCGCCGCCGGGGAACTGGATCGCCCGGGATTTATCCGCCTCGTGGCATCGGCAGCGCCATCCACCGGCTACTGCAACACCATGGGCACCGCGACCACCATGAACAGCCTGGCGGAAGCGCTCGGCATGTCGCTGCCGGGCTCGGCGGCAATCCCGGCGCCGCACCGCGACCGGCAGGAATGCGCCTACGAGACCGGGCGCCGGATCGTGGAGATGATCCATGCCGATCGCAAGCCTTCGGACATCCTGACGCGCGAAGCGTTCATCAACGCCATCCGCGTCAATTCCGCGCTGGGCGGTTCAACCAATGCGCCCATGCACTTGATCGCACTCGCGCGCCACATCGGCATCGAGCTCACGATAGACGACTGGCAGACCTATGGCTACGAACTGCCGCTGCTGGTGAACCTGCAGCCGGCCGGCGAATATCTGGGCGAGGATTTCTACCGCGCCGGTGGCGTACCGGCGGTGATTGCACAGCTGATCGGGCAGCGCCTGATCCACGAGCAGGCACTGACGGCGAACGGCAGGACGCTGGGCGAGAACTGCGCGGGTGTGCGCATCCAGGATGAGGCGGTGATCCGTCCGTTTGATCGGCCGCTGGCTTTCAACGCCGGCTTTCGCGTGCTGCGCGGAAACCTGTTTGATTCCGCGATCATGAAGACCAGCGTCATCTCAAAGGAATTTCGCGACCGATACCTGTCGAATCCCAAGGACCCGGAAGCCTTCGAAGGCCGCGCCGTGGTGTTCGACGGCCCCGAGATCTATCACGCCACCATCGACGATCCGGCGCTGAAGATCGACGAGCACAGCATATTGGTGATGCGCGGCACCGGCCCCATCGGCTATCCGGGCGGCGCCGAGGTCGTGAACATGCGCGCACCGGTGCAGCTGATTGCCAACGGCGTGCACGTGCTGCCATGCATCGGTGACGGCCGCCAGTCGGGTACCTCAGGCTCGCCTTCAATCCTGAATGCATCGCCCGAGGCCGCCATCGGCGGCGGACTGGCGGTGTTGAAAACCGGTGATCGCATACGCGTGGATCTGAAGAAGGGCGAGGTCAATGCGCTGCTGTCCGAGTCCGAGTTGCAGCAACGCTATCTGGCGCTGAAGAACGCCGGCGGCTACGTCTATCCGGGCAGCCAGACGCCATGGCAGGAGATGCAGCGCGCCGTCACCGGTCAGATGGAGACCGGCGCGGTGCTGGAGCCCGCCGTCAAATACCAGCGCATCGCGCGCACCAAGGGAATACCGCGCCACAATCACTAGCGCGGGGCTGGCGACCACGCCGCGGGGACCAATTGGGCAATCTTGCACTCAGGGGGGTCAGCAAGCGCTTCGGTAGCACCGTGGTGCTGGACGATGTCTCGCTCGAGATCAGCGCCGCCGAATTCCTGGTGGTGCTGGGTCCCTCCGGTTGCGGAAAATCGACTCTGCTGCGCGCGATTGCTGGATTGGAATCGATTGACGCCGGCGAGATTGAAATTGACGGTATACGCGTCGACCAGCTGCCTCCGGGGCAACGCGGGGTCGCCATGGTATTCCAGGGTTACGCGCTCTATCCGCACATGACGGTGCGCGGCAACATCGCCTTTGGGCTGCAGAACATCGGCACTGAACGCAGCGAAATCGAGCGCCGCATTGCCGAAGTGGCGCGCATGCTGGAAATGCAGCACTTGCTGGATCGCCTGCCGTCGGAGCTGTCCGGAGGCCAGCGTCAGCGGGTCGCCATCGGACGCGCCATCGTCAAGGATCCGAAAGTGTTTATGTTCGACGAGCCGCTGTCGAACCTGGATGCGGCGTTGCGCAGCCGCACCCGCCAGGAAATTGCCAACCTGCACCGCCGCATCAAAAAAGCGATGGTGTTCGTGACCCATGACCAGACCGAGGCCATGACCCTCGCCGATCGCATCGTGGTGATGAACCAGCGACGTATCGAGCAGATCGGCACGCCGCTGCAGGTCTACAGGCAACCAGCAAGCGTGTTCGTCGCGACCTTCATCGGTTCTCCGGCGATGAATATCCTGCCGGTGACGCGCACTTCCGGAACCGCTGAACAGCTGTGCGTGCGGCTGGCCGACGGCACGCCGATCGAGACCACGTTATCGCACGCATCGCTGGCGGCTGCCGGCTCTCTGCGCCTGGGGCTGCGACCGGAAGCGCTCGAAATCACCGCGCCGGGCGCGGGCGACACCAGGGCCGAGGTCGAGTTCGTGGAATTTCTGGGCGACAAATCGCATGTCTACCTGTCGCTGGCCGCTGGCGACCGGCTGGTGGCGCTGGAGGGCGCTGCCGGTCGGTTGCGTCCTGGAGATTCGGTGGGCGTTAAATTCGATCGTGCGGCCGCGCACCTGTTCGACGCCGACGGTCGCAGCCTGCGGCCGCTGAGCTAGCGCCATGCAAGCCATGCGCGGCTGGTCAGCATCGGCAAGCGAAGCGCGCAGCGGTCTGTTGTTCGTCGCTCCTTATCTGATGGTGTTCGCGGTCCTGCTGCTCTACCCGCTCATCTCGGGTATCTGGCTCAGTCTGCAC
>DASXLF010000291.1:0-1805 GCA_036496405.1 Steroidobacteraceae bacterium
CTTCCAGGGATAGATGCCGTGCTGGAACTTGGCGTTGTATTCAAACATCTTCACGCCCAGGAAGACGCTTCCCAGGGCGAAGGTTACCAGCAGCCACAGCTTGGCCGCGCCGGCCTTGTTGGCGCGGGCGCTCTCCAGCCCGAGCACGATGCTCACGCTGGAACAGATCAGCACGAAGGTGTTGAACGCGCCGATCGGCTCGCTGAGGTGCACTTCGCGCGGCAAGGGCCAGGTCGGAGCGCCGAAGCGAAGCACGATATAGGTGCCGATCAGCCCGGCGAAAAACATGATCTCGGTCGAAAGGAACAACCAAACGATCAGCTTGCCGTTGAGCAGCGGCAGACCCGGATGATATTGCAGCTCTCCGTGCCCGCGCGCCGGATGATAGTCGGCCAGTGCCTGCGATGCGGGGTGCGAGGATGCGTCGGCCATGGTTAAGTTGCCTTCTCGAATCGTGAAGTAGGATGTCTCGTTTTTGATTTGCGGCGGGCTCGCCAATCAAGCCAGCGGTCCCAGCACCAACAGCGCCATCATGGCGGGCAGATAAATCAGCGACGCCAGCAACAGCCGCCGCGCCGACCGCTCGCTCAGTTGCACGAAAAACGCGACCGCACAAGCCAACTGACCAACGCCCAGCAGCAGGGCCCAGGCAAAACAAACCTCGCCCCCCGGCTGCAGCAGGCAGGGCACCAGGCTCAGCGGAACTAGCGCCAAGGCCGCGACAATCGCCTGCGCCCCGGCGCGGAAGCCGCTGGGATCGACGGTGCTCAGCATTTTCAGTCCAGCGCGGTCGTACTCGCGGCGGTAAATCCAGGCGATGGCCATGAAGTGTGGAAACTGCCACACGAAGACGATCAGGAACAGCGACCAGGCGCGAAGATCGAACGGTGCGCCGACAGCCGACCAGCCCATCAGCACGGGCAACGCACCGGCGACCGCGCCAACGACCGTGTTCGCCGACGTGCGCGTCTTCAGCGGGGTGTAGACCCATACGTACAGCACCCAGGTCAGCAGGCCAATCGCGGCCGTTTTCAAGCTCACCGTCGCCGCCAGGTAAGTCAACCCGCCGACGATCGAGAGCGCACTGAAGGTGAGCACCTGCCACACGGCCAGTCGCCCGGCCGGCAGTGGCCGATCGGCGGTCCGCTTCATCCGCGCGTCGCTGTCGCGTTCGAGCCATTGGTTGAGCGCGCTAGCGCTAGCGGCCACGAGCGCCGTGCCCAAGAGCGTGTATGCCAACAACCAGGCATCGGGCGCCCCCCAACTGGCGACGCACGCTGCCACGGCTACGGTGACCAGCACCATCGTGGCGATTCGCGGCTTGGTGAGCTCGACATAGTCAGCGGCGCGTGCCCATGGCATCGCGCGGCGTTCGTCGAGGACCAGCGAAGTCGTGCTCATAGCGCCACCTCCGCCACCAGCGCGGTGGGCACCCAAGGTCGATGCTCGCCCCAGGCGAGCCGCACGCAGCGCAGCGAAATCATGGTACTCGTAGCCAGAATGAGCGACCCGGTGGCCACGTGGGCCGTTGTGATCCAAGCCTGAGGCCGCGCGTCGGCGACGACCGTGTAGGCCGCCGCGAAATCAAAATCGGCCAGCCAACTCGGCCAGCTATATTTCATGACCCAGGTGGCCGAACCCAGAAAGAGCTCGACGACGATCAGGCCGGCCAATGCGAGCGTGGGCCGCGCGAGCCAGCGCTGCCGCGGCGCGGTTCGCAGCACGGCGACGTTCAGCAACACGATGTGCACCGTCAGTGCCGCGGCCGTGGCCAGGTGAAAGAACAGGGCCGTGCGAAACGCACC
>DASXLF010000292.1:0-1599 GCA_036496405.1 Steroidobacteraceae bacterium
CATCATGCCCTAGTAGACGATAAGAGCGGCGAAAATCGGGCCGATTCGCAAATTCCCAGCGTCGACATCTATCCGAACCTGGCCAAGGATTCTTCACGCGTCGCGCACCGCCGGGTGGCGGACGTGCTCGATCGCTGGCGCGAAGAGATCGGGCAGCAGAACTTGAAGGATAGCAAAGTCCCGCCGCAGACCGCCAAGCCGTTCGAGATCGCGACGCTGGACGTGGCCGAGGTCGGGCAGCACAAGGCGGCCCTGTGGTCGAAGGTACTGCCGTTCGTGCTGTTGATCTGGGCGCTGACGGGGGCCTTTTATCCGGCGATCGATTTATGTGCCGGCGAGAAGGAGCGTGGCACGCTCGAGACCCTGCTGAGCAGCCCGGCGGAGCGGATCGAGATCGTGTGGGGCAAGTTGCTCACGATCCTGCTATTCAGCATGTCCACGGCGATCTTGAATCTGATCAGCCTGGCGATCACGGGCTCGTTCGTGCTCAGCCAATTGCCCAATTTGGGCCCGCCGCCGCCGTTGGCGTTCGTCTGGCTGCTGGTGGCGCTGGTGCCGGTATCGGCGCTATTCAGCGCGGTCTGCCTGGCGCTGGCCGCCTTCGCCCGCAGCTCGAAGGAAGGGCAATATTACCTGATGCCGGTAATGTTGATCACGATGCCGCTGACAATTCTGCCGATGGCGCCGGGCGTGGAGCTGAACCTGGGCAACAGCCTGATCCCGATCACCGGGGTGGTGCTGCTGCTGCGCGCGATGCTGGAGGGCAACTACCTCGAAGCCCTGCCCTTCATTCCGCTGGTGGTCGCGGTGACGCTGGCCTGCTGCTGGCTGGCAGTCCGCTGGGCGACCCGGCAATTCAATACCGAGAGCGTGTTGTTTCGCGAGAGCGAGCGGTGGGACGTCAGCCTGTGGTTCAAGCATTTGCTGCGCGACCGCGAGGACACGCCCAGCGTGTCGGAGGCGATGTTCTGCGGCGTGTTGATCTTGATGATTCGCTTTTTCATGAGCTTCGCGTTGCCGGTGCCCAACTCGTTTCGCGATTTCGCGGTGCTCGCGGTGGTCACGCAATTGGTCGTGGTGGCGACGCCTGCGCTACTGATGACGATCATGCTCACGCGCAGCCCGATAAAGACGTTGCTATTGCGCAGGCCGCCCTTGATCGCGCCTTTGGCGGCGGCGCTTTTGGCGGTGACGCTGCACCCGGCGGTCAACCTGCTGCAGGTCGTTGTGAATCGCATCTATCCGCTCAGCGAGCAAGTGGCCCAGGAGCTCGACCGGCTGATGATCGAGCCGGACAGCATCGGCATCATGTTGCTCGTGCTGGGCGTGATGCCGGCCATTTGCGAGGAGTTGGCGTTCCGCGGCTTTATCCTCTCGGGGCTGCGGCACGTGGGGCACAAGTGGACCGCGATCGTGGTGAGCAGCATCTTTTTCGGGGCCGCGCATGCCATTTTTCAGCAGTCGGTGATCGCCTGCCTGGTGGGAATGATTCTCGGTTTTCTGGCGATTCAGTCGGGCAGCCTGTTGCCGGCGGTGTTATTCCACGTCGTGCACAATTCGATGGGCCTGATGCTCAAGCAGGCGACGGACGGATTGGCG
>DASXLF010000293.1:0-2588 GCA_036496405.1 Steroidobacteraceae bacterium
CGTCCGGCTGCCGATGGGCGAGGATTGCGTAGGCCCGCTCGCCAGTAGCAATGGCGGAGGCGATATCAACCAGTAGACTTTTCCCAGATCCCTGCCTGGGTGCGGTGAAGAGGTGACCTGGGACGACATCGCACGCGGCGCGGACGAGCGGCGTAATGATACCGGAGTAGGCGACGGCCTTGCTTAGGCCGAACTTTGCTGGGTTATCTGGTCAACCCTCTGATGAAGCGCGTATGGTGCCGATTTGTAGTCATGTAATGGGTTGGATTTCTCTTGACACGACGCGAATCGATTTGATTCGGTTGGCGCATGTATGTTGCGGTCATACCCAACCGGGGATCACCACCGGCGATCTTGCTGCGCGAGAGCTATCGCGAGAACGGCAAGGCCAAGAACCGCACATTGGCCAATCTGTCCGGCTGGCCGGCCGAGCGGATCGAAGTGCTGCGCGCCGTGTTGCGCGGCGAGCGGTTGCTGCCTGCCGCCAAAGCGGTACAAATCGTTCGCGCTCTGCCGCACGGCCATGTGCTTGCCGCACTGACCACCGCACGTCGCATCGAGCTTGATGCGCTGCTGCCGCGTCGCGCCTCGCAACGCAGACGTGAGCTGGCCTTCGCCCTGGTCATCGCCAGATTGCTCGATCCCGCGGCCAAGCTGGCGACGGCGCGGATGCTCGACGCCGCCACCGCGAGCCATTCGCTGGGTGAGGTGCTGGGTCTCGGCAGCGTCACGGCGCGGGAAGTTTATGCCACGCTCGACTGGTTGGGCGACGAGCAGGGCTTCATCGAGGCAACTCTGGCGCGGCGACATCTGAGGAACGGCACGCTGCTGCTGTACGACGTCACCTCGACCTATCTGGAGGGACGCTGCTGCGAATTGGCGCGCTACGGCTATAGTCGCGATCATCGGCGCGACCGACCGCAACTGGTCATCGGTCTGTTGTGCGCCGCGGACGGCTGTCCGGTGGCTGTCGAAGTATTCGAAGGGAACACCGCTGATCCGGCCACGCTGGCGGCGCAGATCGACAAGCTGAAGCAACGCTTCCATCTGCATCGCGTGGTCCTGGTGGGTGACCGTGGTCTACTGACCGAGGCGCGGATCGAGCAGGCGCTGCGCCCGGCCGGGTTCGACTGGATCACTGCGCTGCGCGCTCCCGCGATCAAGGCGTTGGCCACTGACGATGGGCCACTGCAGCTCTCACTGTTCGATGACCGCGATATGGCGGAGATCACCAGCCCCGACTATCCCGGTGAGCGTCTCGTGGTCTGCCGCAATCCGCTGCTGGCTGCGGAGCGTCGCCGCAAGCGCGATGAACTGCTGGCCGCCACGGAGAAGGATCTGGCGCGCATCCAGGCCCGTGTGCATCGGATCAAACAGCCGCTGCACGGGGCGGCCGAGATCGGCAAGGCGCTCGGTGGCGTGTTCGGTCAACGCAAGGTCGCCAAGCACTTCACCACCACCATCACCGATCACAGCTTCAGCTTCACCCGGAACCAAGCCGCGATCGCCGCCGAAGCAGCCCTGGATGGCATCTACGTGCTGCGCACCAACCTGCCGACCACGCAGTCCGATGCCGCGGCGACCGTGCGAGCCTACAAGAGCCTTGCCGGCGTCGAGCGCGCCTTCCGCTCGATGAAGAGCGTGGATCTGGAACTGCGTCCGGTCTTCCACTGGACCGCACCGCGCGTGCGCGCTCACGTGCTGCTCTGCATGCTCGCCTACTATCTGGAATGGCACATGCGCCGCAGCCTGGCGCCGATCCTGTTCGATGAGTGCGATCCCCTCGCACGCGATGCGCAACGCACCTCTCCAGTGGCAAAGGCCAAACCCTCGCCGGCAGCGAGCTACAAAGCCGCCAGCAAACGCACCGACCCGACCAGCGGCGAGCCGCTGCCAGTGCACAGCTTCCGCACCTTGCTCGCCGATCTGGCAACGTTGACGCGAAACCGCGTCCAGTTCGGACCTGATCGGCGGGAAACAGTGATTGCCACGCCCACAGAGTTACAGCGCAACGCACTGAACATGCTTGGCGTCACCCAACTCACGTAGACAGCTCGACCGTGTGCAAAGCAAGCCACGTCAATGCTTTACACTCAAAAACCAGCAAAGTTCGGACTAACTATGCCATATCTAACTATAGATAGTCATAGAGAGCAAATAGGGGATCGGCAGCGTCGATGTCACAAAAGTTCTAGCGGCGGGCTTGGCGGGGAGGGGTTAGCAACGCGGCCGGCGTCATGTTCAGGCACCGGGCCAATTCGCACAGCGAGTCCAGCCGCAGGTTGCTGCCGGTTGTCTCGGTGTGCCAGATCAGATTCTGGGAGAATCCTGTTGCGGCAGCCAGCTCGCGCTGGGTCATGCCCGCGGCCTGTCGGGCGCGCAGCACGTTTGCCGCGACAATGGCGCGGTACGGATTTTCCTTCGGCCTCGGTCTGACTGCCATACTTATAAGTTATCAGGATTCGCAGTGGGTAACATGCCGAGGCGGCACCCTACGTAAAGCCAGAGTCTCCAGACACGCCTGACACGTAGCCCACGACCGCCCTTCCCGTGCCTCTGCCGTCCCAGCCGCGGTCAGCGCCGGCCAG
>DASXLF010000294.1:0-3456 GCA_036496405.1 Steroidobacteraceae bacterium
TGCCGACCTGTTGAGTGTCATCGAGCGCGGCCATGACCTGCACTCGTCCAAACCGCGCGCTGTGTCGCTCAGCCAGACTACCGAGTGGGGCGCGGTGTACCAGCCGGCCGAGATCGCAGCCGTGAGCGAGTTAGCACGTGCCCACGATCTGGCGCTGCACATGGACGGTGCCCGTTTTGCCAACGCCCTGGCCGCGCTTAGCGTGCGCGGGGCCAGCGCCGCGGACATCACCTGGCGCGCCGGTGTCGATGTTCTGAGTCTCGGCGGCACCAAAGGTGGACTCAACACCACCGAAGCGGTGGTGTTTTTCGATTCCGAACTGGCGGCGCAATTTGATTACCGCTGCAAGCAGGGCGGACAGCTGGCCTCCAAGATGCGCTTTCAAAGCAGCCAGTGGGTCGGGGTACTGGAAAACGGCGCTTGGCAGCGCCACGCCGCGCACGCCAACGCCATGGCGGCAAAGCTGGCGGCCGCGCTGCCGGCTGTGCCGGAAGTGAGGCTGCTGCGCCCGGTGGAGGCCAATGCGGTGTTCGCGGACATGCCGCCGCGGCTCGCGCAGGCGATGGCTCGCGAAGGCTGGCATTTTCATCGCATGGGCAAGGCCGGTTACCGGCTCATGTGCTCCTGGGCCACGCGTCCTCAGGACATCGCGCACTTTGCCGCCGACCTGGCGCGTCTATAGCGGCAGTGACGGCTCGATCGCTGCCTTCCACGCGAGCAGTCCGCCTTCGAGGTGCATTGACTCGCGCAGTCCCGCGCGGCGTGCGAGCGCACAGGCTTTGAGACTGCGTGCGCCGCTGCGGCACATGAATATCACGGTGGGCTCGCTCTGCAGCCGCGCGCTGTTCGCAGCGACTTCTGCGAGCGGAATGTTGATTGCCTGCGGCAGATGCCCGGCGGCGAATTCAGCCGGCTCGCGTACGTCGACGAGGCTGACGGGCTGCGTGCCGGCCGCCAGCGTCTGCGCCAGTTGCGTGGGCGAGATATTGCGCACCTGACTCAACTCCTCGAGCGTGCAGAACCCTGGTGGATCGCTCGGAACCGTGATGGACGGATGTTCGCCGCAGACGGCGCACTGAGGATTGCGCACAAAGCGGAATTCGCCGAAACGCAGTTCGAGTGCGTCATAGGTCAGCAGCCGTCCGGTCAAGGGTGTACCCAGGCCGAGTATCAGTTTGATCGCCTCGGTGGCCGCAATCGTGCCCAGCACGCCCGGCAGCACACCGAGCACGCCCACGTCGGCGCAGCTGGGGATGAGTCCCTCGGCCATTTGCGGGAACAGGCAGCGGTAACACGGTCCCTGGCCGGGTACATAGGTCATGACCTGGCCTTCGAAGCGGTGAATGGCCGCCGAGACCAGTGGTTTGCCGTACAGCACGCAGGCGTCATTGACCAGATAGCGGGTGCCCAGGCGATCGCTGCCGTCGATCACCAGATCGTAGTCACTGAACAAGGCCTGCACGTTGGCAGCGCACAGTTCGACCTGATGCGCCAGCACGCGGATCTCAGGATTGAGCGCCTCGAGACGCGCGCGTGCCACGGCGGTCTTGGGTGCGCCGATGCTGGTGCTGTCGAACAATATCTGCCGCTGCAGATTGGAGGCATCGACGCGATCGAAATCCACCAGGCCCACGGTGCCCACGCCGGCCGCCGCCAGATACAGCGCCGCCGGTGCACCCAGTCCGCCGACGCCGATTATCGTCACCCGCGCGGCTTTCAGGCGCTGCTGGCCGGGCGCGCCGATTTCGGCAAGGCTGAGGTGACGGCTGTAGCGTTGTCGCTCGGACGGTGAGAGATCCACAGCCGAGCATTGCGCGCAGGCTCCGGGGCTGTCAAATGCTAGAGTGCGCGCCAATTTGGCTGTGTCGGTCGTCTATGGCCACGGGATTTCCGCTCGCGCCACGTCTGCGCCCGCTGCTGCCGGCGTTGGCGCTGGTGGTGCTGGCGCTGCTGGGCTGCAACCGGGGTCTGTGGACTCCGGATGAGCCACGCGAGGCCGAGATTAGCCGCGAAATGGCGCTCGCCCCGGGCGTCATCCCGACGCTCAACGGCCAGCGCTTCATCGAAAAGCCGCCGTTGTACTACTGGACCGTGGCCACGGCCTACCGCCTGACCGGCGGCCCCTCGGTGCTGGCCGCGCGCTCGGTCAGCGTGCTGGCCTCACTGGGTACTCTGGCGCTGGTGGTGGTCTGGGGCAGTGCCGCGCACTCGCGCGCCTGCGGCTGGCTGGCAGCCATGATGCTGGCCACGAGCGTGCAGTTCGTGGTTTCGAGCCACTGGGTACTGCTGGATCCGTTGTTGATGCTGTGCACGACAGCGGCCGCTTGGGCGGCCTGGGAACTGCTGGCACGGCGTGACAGCAACGCTCTGCGGCTGCTGTTATACCTGGCCCTGGTGCTGGCGCTGTGGATCAAGGGACTGATCGGCCCGGTGCTGATCGGTACCGGTCTCATCGCCTATATCGTCATCGACCGTCCGGCGAACTGGCGGCGGCTGCGTCCGATCAGCGGCGCCAGTGTGCTGGCCCTGGCGGTACTGCTGCTCGGCATGGCCATCTGGAAGCAGGGCGGCCCGGCGGCTCTTTGGGAATGGGCCTATGTCAATCACGTGCAACGCCTGCTCAACCCGGGCATCACCGGGCATCGCCAGCCGTTGCTCTACTACACCTGGACACTGCCGTACGCCATCCTGCCGTGGCTGTTGCCATTGATTGAAGCGCTGCGGCCGGCACACTGGCGCCGGGTGGATGTGCCGGGCACGACGCGGCTTGCCGACCCGGCGCGCTATGGCGCACTCGTGAGCGCGGCCATGGTGATACTGCTGTCGCTCTCGGCCACCAAGCGCGAGACCTATCTGCTGCCGGTGCTGCCATTGCTATTCCTGTGGCTCGGGATCCGCACCTGCGGATGGTGGCAGTCATGGGAGCTGCGCGGCGATCGACGGCTGGGCGCGATGTGGTGGTTACAGACCTTGCTGTCGTGTCTGTTTGCACTGGCCGCACCACTGGCGGCCTGCTACTGGCTGCGCACCGTCACTGCGCCAGTGCTTGCGGCGCTGCTGGTGGCGACGCTGGCCGCCGCCTGGCTGCTCTATGCCACGGTCACCGCACAGCGCGTGCGCGCAGGCCACGCGGTATTGATGTGCGCCTTTGCCGGCAGTGCGCTGACCTTGATGCTGGCCCCGGTGCTGCTCAATGCCACCAAAGATATGGCGCCGTTCGTGCGCTGGATCGGTCAGCAGTTGCCTGCGGGTCAACCGGTCTTTGCCACCGGCGTCGATGAGACGCTGGCCGCAGAGATTCCCTTCTACACCGGGCGCACCGTCGTACCCATGAACATTCAGGCGCTGCTTGCACCCGGGACGGCGGCGCGGCCGCCATGGGTGCTGGTGCAGGATAATCATGACGGCCGCCGCGCCGCCGTCCCGGGTGTGAGCAGCGCGTGAATGTCCATGGGT
>DASXLF010000295.1:0-2010 GCA_036496405.1 Steroidobacteraceae bacterium
ACGTTTTGGTATATGACTACGGCCCGCCCAACGCTCCGTACACCAGTGGTTGCCGGTGCCGCCGCGCTGGCACTCGTGTGTGCGCTTGCCATCGCAGGCCAGCCGGATGCGCCCGATCTGACCGCCGCAGCGACACAGCACGGCGCCACGGCCTCAGACGCCGAACACGCGGGTATTTGGAAGGCCGTCAGTCCCGCCAGCGGCACCATGCACGGTGAGTTTGCCAACAACGATCCATTCGGAGTCTCCGTCGGCGTCAAGATTAAGGCGGATTGTTCGTTGAACTGGATCGATCCGGACTCGGGCAAGTTGTATTGCTTCTCCACCGCCACTTCGTTGGTCTACTTCCTGGATGCGCCCCATTCCTATCTGGCGCGCGCGCGCAAGAATTGGCCGCGCCTGGCCTCAGCCGGTGCTGGTAACACCCAGCGGTAGCGTACCGAGCAATTCGGCGGCGCCGTTCCAGAACACCTGGATGCCGATGCAGAACAACAGGAAAGCCGACAGCCGCACGACGATGGTGGTGCCGGTCGGGCCGATGAGATCCGCCAGCCGTCCCGAGTTGCGATAGATGACGTAGATGAGGAGCGAAATCAGCAGCACCGCCGCCAGCGTTTCACCGAAGAATTCGAACAGCGGCGCGCGAAATGCACTGGGCCGGCTCGCGCCCAGCGATACCGCCACCGAGATCGTTCCCGGGCCGGTGGTCAATGGCATGGTCAATGGATAGAACGCCAGACGGCTGGGCGGCACATCGATGGATCGCGGGCTCGGGGTTTCGCTGCGCCGCTGCCCGGTGGCATCCGGCTCCGTCAGCATCCGCCAACCGGACATCGCGATGACGATGCCGCCGGCGACTCGCAGTACCGGAATGGAGATGCCGAAAAAGCTGAGCACGTATGCGCCCACGTACAGTGAGGCGGCAATGATCGAAAATGAATAGATCGCCACCCAGCGCGAGACATGAGCGCGTTCACGCGGTTCCAGTCCCAGGGTCGCCCCGAAAAAGATGAACGCGCCCGACAGCGGGTTGACGATCGAGAACAGCGCTCCGAATGCCAGCAGGAAGGTCTTCAAGGCCCGCTGGCCTGTATCAGTCGCGCAAGTGCAACCAGCTCCGCTGGCGAGGTATCCGACACCGCGCAATACTCCAGGTCCGCCTGCTTCCAGAACAGCAGATGATAGCCGTTGCGGGTCACGGTATCGCTGGGTGCGCGCGCACCGGCGGCCCAGCTGAACACATTGATGATGTGGGCTCCATGCTGATAGACGATGACCGCGGAGCGCTGATGCGCCACGTAGTCGGCGCGCCCGCCCACCAGCTTGTAGCCCTCGGGCGCGAAATCGGCAACCGCCGGGGACACATCCGCGTGCCCTGCGAACCAGGGCTTGACGGTGTGTCGGTCAGTGGAGGTCACGTCGATCAGATGTGCCGGCATCAGCGAGCGCAGGTGCGCCCCCAGCAGGTCGTCGATCAGCGGGCTACCGGGACGTGGCAACAGCAGGAACAATGCTAGCGCCGCGGCGATTGCCGAGCCGCCAACGCCGCTCAGCGCGCCAATCCAGAATGGCCGCAGCCGAAGACCTGCCTCAGCCCGGCGAGCCGCTGGCCGCCTCGCGGGCGTCGCAGCCTGATCGAGCGCATGACTCAGCCGCGCAGCAAGATTGGGTGTCACTCGGAAATACGGCAGATCACGGCGCAAGCTTGCACGCACATTCTCGAGACTTCGATACAATTCTGCGCATTGCGTGCAACGCTCCATATGGCGCTCGATCTCGGCGGCGGTAAGCGCGTCGAGTTCGCCGTCGAAATACGCCTGCAGGCGCAGCGAATCAGGGCACAGCATGGTGGTCTCCGGCGATCTCCTGCGACCAATGAACTTTGAGCGCCGCCCGCGCCCGCGCCAGTCGCGACATGACCGTGCCCACTGGCACGCTGATGACCGCCGCGATCTCGCGATAACTCAATTCCTCGACTTCGCGCAGAATGAGAATCTCGCGATACTCCTC
>DASXLF010000296.1:0-1568 GCA_036496405.1 Steroidobacteraceae bacterium
GACCAGCTTCGACGGCACACTCATCGGCAGCTGCTGCGGCAGGGCCAGGTCTTGCAGCCGAAAGGTTTCCGGCGGCTCCGCTGAGGGCAGCCGGCCGAGCAGCGCGCTGAGCGCATCGCGGCTCTGTCCGAGCTGCTTCTGCAACGGCGGCAGCATTGCCACGGTCTGCGCCTCGGCGGCCTGCTGGCTGAGCAGATCGAGTTCACTCGCGGTCCCGAGCTGCCGCTGGCCGCGCACGATGTCGGTCGCGTGACCTTGAACTTCGATCAGGCGCTCGATCGCGGTGATCTGTCCGCGCAGCGCTGCCTCCTGAATCGCGGCGACCACCACATTGGTGCTCAGCGTCACGTAGGTCGCCTCGAGCTGGAAGCGGCTGACCTCGGCCTGGGCTCTGGCGGCTTCGAGCGTGCGACGCGCGGCCCCGAACACGTCCGGCATGTAGCTCAGGCTGAGCTGGGCGGTGTACAGGCTGTAATACGGATTGGTTTGCGGCAGGCTGGTGGGGTTGGCGATCGTTGCCAGCGGATTTCTGGCGCGGGTGGCATCGAAGTTGCCCTGCACGACCGGCAGCCAACTGGCGCGCTGGGCAATGTAGAGTTCGTGCGCCTGGCGCAGGGCGGCCTGCGCTGCGGCCAGATCCGGATTGCCAGCCAGAGCCTGCTGCACCAGATGGTCGATGGCGGGCGACTGAAACAACGTCCACCAGTCGGAGGGAATGTCCTGATCGACGTTGAAGTGCTGCGCGGCTCCGGCCGTCCCGGGCGCCGCAGCGGTGTCGCTTGTCGACGATGCCGTACCGTAACCGCTCGCCTGCGGTGCCGGCGGGCGCTTGAAATTGGGCCCGACGGCACAGGCCGCAAGACTCAGCGCCAGCAGATAGACCAGGCCGCGCGCCGCCATCACGAACCCCACCGCGCCGCACCCGAGCGATGTTCCGCCCGGTGCTCGATCACATGGTACATCGATGGCAGCACAAACAGCGTCAGCACCGTCGCGATCGCCAAGCCACCGACGACCACGGTGGCGATACCGCGCTGAACGTCGCTGCCGACGCCGGTGTGGATCGCCGCCGGCAGCATGCCTAAGGTGGCGACCGTGGCGGTCATCAGCACCGGACGCAGCCGCTCGGTGGCCCCCTTCATGATGGCTTCGTGCAGCTCCAGCCCCGACTTTCGCATCCGGTTCAGGTTCGCCACCATGATGATGCCGTTCTGAACCGCGACCCCGAACAGGGCGATGAAGCCGACGCCGCTGGCGACGTTGAGTGTCTGCCCGGTCAGATGCAGCGACACCAGGCCGCCCAGGGTTGCCAGCGGCACGACGCTCAGGATCAGTGCTGCCTGGCGGAACGAGCCGACACCCACCGTCAGCAGGATCAGCATCAGTCCCATCACCATCGCCAGGATCACCAGCAGGCGCGACTCGGCACGTCGCTGGTTTTCAAACTGGCCGCCCCATTCCAGGCGGATGCGACTGGGATCAAAGTGCACGCGCGCGCTGATTTTGGCCTGTGCTTCTTCGAGGAACGAGGTCAGGTCGCGATCGCGGTTGTCGATCCGGATGGTGAG
>DASXLF010000297.1:0-1794 GCA_036496405.1 Steroidobacteraceae bacterium
CGCCTGCTTCATCGCCGCGCTGTTGACCTTGTCGATCTTCGCGAGGATGAGCTTCTTCTTGCCGTCCATCTGCTTTTCCAGCGCGTTCACCGCCGCGATCTGCTGCTGCGCCGTCTGCTGGTCGCGCAGCGCCTGCTCGACTTGATGGCTCAGCGCGCTGACCTTCACGCCGCTGGACTGGTCTATCTCGGCGATCGCGGACGCCTGGGACAGGAACTGCGCCGGGTCGCCGGTGGTGAGCGCCTGGAACGTCGGGTCTAGGCCGGAGTTCATGTAGTTGGCCGCGGCCAGCTGGGCTATCGCCTGCTGGCCGACCGCCAGCGCGGCCTGGCCGCGGCTGGCCGCCTGCTGCGCGATCTTCGCGTTGGCCTGGGCCCGGGTGAGCTGGATGCGCAGGCCGTCGTACTGCTCGCTCAGCGAGTTGATCTGGAACTCAAGCTGCTTGGCCTGCGCGACCAGCGTCTTCAGGTCCGGGTTGGGCGCGATGACCTGGGCGGCGCTGATACCTCCCGGCACGGCCACGGCGAGCATGGCGGTGCCGGAGATCAGCACCGCGGCCAGGCTGGCAGCTCGGCTCAGTTTGCGCACAGCGATGCACGATATTGGAATCAAAGCTCAGTTGCCAACCGACTCGGTGGAAGTTTTACCTTTCAAGACCCTTACGGGTCGGCCTTGTCGCCGCACGGCCGCAGGCCGTTACGGTACCCCGGCGACCCGCCACCCACGTGCCCCGCCGCCCATCTGCCCCGGCGGCCGGCCGCCCATGTGCAGTGCGGCGGCGGCTATCGTGGACGGCGCCATGGCATACACCATCAGGCCCGCGCGCACCAGCGACGTGCCCGTGATCAGGAAGCTGATCGACTCCAACGTGGAGTCAGGGCGCCTGCTGAGCAAGGCCACCGTCACCCTCTACGAGGCCGTGCAGGAATTCTGCGTGGCCGAGCTTTCCGCCGACGCGACGGCGGGCGGCTGCGGCGCGCTGCACGTAATGTGGGAGGACCTGGCCGAGATCAGGACGGTCGCGGTCCGGGAAGACTGCCAGAACCTGGGAATCGGGCACGCGATCGTGGACACCCTGCTGGGCCGCGCCCGCGCCGTCGGCGTGAGCCGTGTGTTCTGCCTTACTTTCGCGGTGGACTTCTTCGGCCGCCACGGATTCCAGCCGATCAGTGGTACTCCCGTGGCCGCAGAGGTGTACCGCGAGCTATTGCGCTCCTATGACGAGGGCGTGGCGGAGTTTCTCGACCTGGAACGGGTAAAGCCCAACACACTGGGCAACACCCGCATGCTGTTGCGGCTGTTACAGGGGCGGGAGAAATGAGCATCGGCGTTGCGCCCGAGACGACGCGAGCCCGGCGGGTCCGCCGGGCTCGTCGGCGGGCGCGCGCCGCGGACGTCAGGAGGCCGCCGTGTGGTCCGATCTCGCCGCGTTGACTCCACCGCTGGTCATGTGCGTGGCCGTCCTCATCGGCGTAGCCATGCTGCTGCGCAGCCAGATGTCACCCAAGCGCCGCGCCGAGCGCGAGGAGCGGCGCCGGCCGCCTGATCAGCGGTAGCGAAATATACCGAACGGCGGGTTTTATCCGGCCGCAGAAGTGCGCGAACTGGGCAAACGGCATGGCCGCAGCATCGATAGTCGCGGTTTAGTTCATGATCTGTCGCGGCCTCCGCTGCTAACGCCTCATCAGCCCGCCGATTACTCTGAGTAACTGCGACCAGGATGCCGCCGAGTGGTGACCGACAACGCAAAGAAACTGTCGCTGCATTCGGAATTGTCAACACCAAGAGATTGGG
>DASXLF010000298.1:0-29168 GCA_036496405.1 Steroidobacteraceae bacterium
CTGCATTCGCACCGGCAGACGGTCGGCGAGAATCCAGTCGGCCAGCTGCCGCGCCGGCAGCTGCTCGTGACTCGGCGAGAACAGCACCTCGCAGCGCTCGGCCAGTTTCAGGCGCTCGAGCGTGGCGCGGCTCCAGTCATAATCGGCGCGATCGCATACCACGAATTTCACCTGCTCCTGCGCTCTGAGCAGCGCCAGCTGCTCGTAACGATTGCGGTGCTGCTCTCCGGACCCCGGGGTCTTGACGTCGACCACGCGCGTGACACGCGCGTCCACTTGCTCAATGGCTGCGGCACCGCTGGTTTCCAAGGAAACCCGATAGCCGGCATCGGCCAGCGCCGCCAACAGGTGCAGGCACGGCTTCTGCGCCAAGGGCTCGCCCCCCGTGACGCACACGTAGCGGGCTCCGAGTTCCGCGACCCGCTCTAAAATGGCTGCCAGCTCCCACCATTCGCCACCGTGAAAGGCATACGCGGTATCGCAGTACTGGCAGCGCAACGGACAGCCGGTGAGCCGCACGAATACCGTCGGTATGCCGACCGTATTCGCCTCACCCTGCAGCGAATGAAAAATCTCGGTGAGTTTGAGTCGCACGCCGCCTAAGGGGCGCCTGGCGGTATCTTCGTCAGCCGGTCCGCGGCTAGCTTGGCGGCATCGGTGCCGGGATAGCGTTGCACCACCTGGGTGAGCGTTGCGCGCGCATCGGCCATGTGTTTGAGCTCGAATTGCGCATAGCCGATCTTGAGCAGCGCATCGGGCGCCTTGCGCGACTGCGGGTACTGCTCACCCAGGGCACGAAAGGTGGCGATGGCATCGTCGTAGGCGCGGGTAACGTAGAAGCCCTCGCCCAGCCAGTACTGCGCGTTGTCCGCCAGGGCGCTGTGCGGATACTGGCGAAGAAAGTCACGGAACTGCGTAATGGCACCGTTATAGTCGGAAGCCTTGAGTGCATCGAAGGCACGGTTATAGGCGGCCTGATCGTCACCGCCAGCAGCAACGCTGGGGCCGCCTCCGGGAGAGGAAGGCAGAGTTGGCACCGTGCCGACGTTTGCCGGCCCAGCGCCGCCCTTGAGCGCGCTCTCGATCACTTTCAGACGCCGATCCAGGTCCGCGTATAGATCACGCTGCTGCTTGCGCAGCGCCTCATTGCTGTTCTGCATCTCCTCAACGCTGCCGCGCAGCTCACGCATTTGCGCTTCCAGCACGTCGATGCGCTGCGACAGGGTCAGCAGACTCTGGTTGCTGACCACGCGCTCGACGCGCCCGAGCCGCTCATCGATGTCGTTGAGCTTGACCTGCGTCGGATCCGGCTCCGCCGACGTGGTTTCGCAGCCGGCCAGTGCCACTGCACACCAGAGCAGCGCGAGGCATTGACGTAGCTGCGACGACACGCGTGCGCTCAGTTCAGATAGACGATTTCAGCGCGTCGATTCTTCGACCACGCCTCTTCACTGTGTCCAGTCACCGCCGGACGCTCTTCGCCGTAGCTGACGGTCGTAATCTGCGATTCAGCCACGCCCTGCAGCATCAGCGCGCGCCGCACGGCCTGGGCGCGCCGCTCTCCCAATCCGATGTTGTATTCACGCGAGCCGCGCTCATCGGTGTTGCCTTCGATGCGCACGCGAATACTGGCATTGGAGGCCAGATAGCGTGCGTGCGCGGTAATCAAAGGGTTGTAGTCGGAACGGATTTCGCTGCTGTCGAAATCGAAATAGATCGTACGATTCTTCAGCTGCGCACTCGTCGGGCCGGCGACCCCTTCGCCCGAGCCATTGGCGACCGCGGCACCGACCGCGCCGGAAGTATCGACGCCCGAGCTCTGCGACTGATCCGTAGGCACGGTGCTTCCGCTGGGCGTGGACATCGGTTTCGGCTTGTGTGCACAGCCGCCCAGCAGCACCACGCTGATGACTGCAGTCCAAATGAAAATGCTCTTATGCATAGCTTGACTCCAATTTCGTGGCGCTCTCTCGGCAGCCACCTTATTACCATATCGCAACACGGCGCAAATTAGTGTTGAAACGGCTCCCAAGAGGGTTCGCGCAGCTCTCCCTGGCTCGATGTCAGACGCTGCGTGACCAGGCCGTCGACCGAGACGGTCTGCAGCGTCCCGATCGCGCCATCGCGTCCGGCGTAAATAATGGTGGCACCATTGGGCGCAAAACTCGGCGATTCGTCGAGACTGCCATGCGACAGCACGCTGACCGTACCCGAGGCCAGGTCCTGCACGGCAATGCGATAATTGCTCCCCTCGCGCGTCACGAACGCAATCTTGCTGCCATCCGGTGCCACCCGCGAGCGGGCGTTGTAGGCGGATCCGAAGGTGATGCGCTGCACCCGCTTCGGGTTGACAATATCCAGCTTGTAGATCTGCGGACCACCGGCGCGATCGGAAGTGAAATAGATGCTTTTGCCATCGGGACTCCAGGTGGGTTCGGTATCAACCGCCGGGTCATCGGTCAATCGCGTGAGGCCCTGAGTGGCCAGATCCAGCAACCAGATGTCGAGATTGCCGCCGCTGCCCGACAACGTGAGCGCCAGGCGCGTACCATCCGGCGAGAATGCCGGCGCGCCATTGACGCCCACCCGCTGCGATACCAGGCGGCGCTCGCCGGTGCGTACGCGCTGAATGTAAACCGCCGACAGGCGATTCTCGAACGATACATAGGACAGCCACTGATCATCCGCCGACCACGTGGGCGACATGATCGGTTGCGAGGACTCCAGGATCACCTTGGGTGATTCGCCGTCAGAGTCGGCGACGATCAGCTGAAAATGCTGGCTGGGCGCTTGTCCCTGTACGGCGATATAGGCAATGCGGGTGGCAAACGCCCCACGCACGCCCAGGATCGCTTCATACACATAATCGCTCACCATATGGGCAGCATTACGCAGGCTGCTGGGGGTGGCAATGAATCGCTTGCCGCCAATGCGCTGACCGGTCAGCGTGTTGATGAGATCGCAGTCCACATCGAGCTCATTGGCACTGGCAGCCGTGACCCGGCCGACCAGCACGTAGTCGTTGCCGGAGGCTTTCCAATCCGCGGGCTGCACATCCGCGGCACGCGTGGGTGTGGTCAGCATGTCGCGGCGTTGCATCGCGCGAAACCGGCCGCTGCTCTCCAGATCGTGCTGCACGACCCCGCTCAGATCCAGTCCCCCGTCGGCCGGCACGGCGCGCCCAAAAGGCACGATCGCGATCGGTATCGGGTCGGTGACGCCCTGCGTGACGTTGACCTGCAGCTCGGCGCGTGCCGGTGCTGTAGCCAGCGCAGCGATGGCCAGGAGGGCGCTGCCTGCCAGGGCAGCGGCGGTCGGAAGTCGTGAATGCTTAGTCATTGGGAGCGAAGGTAACAACCAGATCGCGGTCAAACAAGGCCGGATCGGGTGGCGCGGGTAATGGCGACGCCCGGTAGGCCGCGTCCGCGATCGACTGCTTGACCGCAGAATCGCCGTTGCAGATACCCACCTGCACGGCCGTGACCGCCCCGCCCGGCACCTGCGTGATGCGCACTTCACAGCTGATTCCCGCGTGGGCACTCGGCGGGCGAATCCAGGCGTGCTGAATGCGTGCGCTGATCATGGCCTGGTACTGGGCCAGCGCGCCGTTGGAACGCGCCGCATCCAGATGCTCCTCTGCCTGCATCTGCGAGCGCAGATCCGCCTCGCGTTGGGCGCGCTCCTGCTCAACTTTGGCAGCGGCGTCCGCCTTGGCCTTTGCCTCAGCTTTGGCTTCAGCGTCGGCTTTGGCTTTCGCCGCCGCTAGTGCCTGCGCCTTGGCTTTTGCCTCCGCCTCGGCCTTCGCGTCAGCTTCGGCCTGCGCTTTGGCTTTAGCTTCCGCCTCGGCCTTGGCATCGACTTCCGCCTGCGCCTTGCGCTCGGCTTCGGCCTTCGCCGCTGCATCTTTTTCCGTCTGTTCGCGCTGCAATTGTGCCGCTTTCTGCTCTGCCGCCCGCTGTTCGGCCTGTGGATCAGGCGGTGGCGTGGGCGCGGGCTGCGTGGGCGTGGGTTGGGGTACCGGCGGAGTGGGTGCCGGCGGTGCCGGCGCACTGGGCGCTGCGCCGTGCACCACGGTAGCCTCGATCGCCAGTGTCTGCGGCGCCGGCTTGGGGGCGCGATATTGCCACCAGCCCCATACCAGGGCGCCGACAATCGCCGCGTGGACCAGGATCGACAGGAATACCGACAGGACGCGATCGCTGCGGCGCTCGCTCATGGCGTGGTGGCGCGCTTCCCTGGCGGATCGGTCTGGAATCCAACCTTGCGCGCTCCGGCTTGCTGCAGCAGCACCATGGCCTGCACTACCCGGCCATAGTTGACCGCCTGATCGCCGTTGACGAGCACGGCGCGCTCGGGGGCCCGGCGCAAGGCTGTCGTGGCACGCACCAATAGCGTCTGCTCGGTGATAGGCTGCCTCGGAGTGGCTCCCACATTGAGATATAGCCGTCCCTGAGCGTCGATGGACAGTACCAGCGGCGGCTCGTTCTGTTGCTGGGTCAGAGGCTCAGCCGCGGCTTTCGGCAAGTCGACCTTTATGCCCTGGGTAAGCAGCGGCGCGGTAATCATGAAGATGATCAGCAGTACCAGCATCACGTCGATGTAGGGCACGACGTTGATGTCACCCATCAACCTGCGCCTGCCTTTGTGAGCTGCCGGCATGTCAGCCTCCGCGCCCAGGCGTACGGGGCGGCGCCATGGGAGCCGCGGCGGAAACCGCCGCCGTCGCCCCGGCGCCCGAGGGCGCCCGGCCGGCGTAACGCTGCAGAATCGTCGACAGTTCCTCCATGAAGCCGTCGTAGCGCAGCTCCAGCCGGCTGACCTGATCGGCGTAGCGGTTATAGGCCACGACCGCGGGAATAGCCGCGAACAGACCCATGGCCGTGGTCACCAGCGCCTCGGAGATACCCGGCGCGACCATCGCCAGCGTCGCCTGCTGCACGTTTCCCAATGAACTGAAGGCACTCATGATGCCCCACACCGTCCCAAACAGGCCCACGTAAGGACTGGTGGAACCGACGGTCGCCAGCGTCGCCAGGCTGTGCTCCAGCCGTTCGATCTCCTTGAGCTGCGCCACACGCATGGCGCGGCGCGAGCCTTCCAGCAGCATATCGGCGGCCACCCCGCCCTGCGCCCGAAGGCGCGCGAACTCGCGAAAGCCGAACTCGAAGATGCTTTCCATGCCGGTGGTTTTGCCGCGCGCCTCCACGGCTCGATACAGCGAACTCAGATCGCCGCCCGACCAGAAGCTGTTCTCGAACCGATCCGCATCGCGCTGTGCGCGGTTCACGACCATGCGCTTGCGAAAAATGATGGCCCAGGAACTGACCGAGGCGGCCAGCAGAATGCCGAGCACGATCTGCACCACCAGACTGGCCTGCACCACCAGCCGGATCACCGATAACTCGCCACCCATCAATTACTCCTTAGCTCGCGCAGTATGACCTCCGGCAAGCGTTTCGGTTTCAGGCTCTGCGCGTCGAGGCAGGCTACACGCACCCGTGCCGTCAGCAGTAATTCACCTTCCAGACAGTCACGCCAGATATTCTGCTCAAAGCTGATGCTGGCGCCGCCGTTCAGCGCCGGTTCACAACTGATCGTGAGCACATCGTCCAGGCGCGCCGGCCGCAGATACTGCGCCTCGAGCGCCACCACCGAAAATACCACCCCCGGCTCGAGCGCCAGCACGCGTTGTGACAGTCCGCGGGCACGCAGCCATTCACTGCGCGCGCGCTCGAGAAATTTCAGATAGTTCGCATAGTAAACAATCCCGCCGGCGTCGGTATCTTCCCAGTAGGTGCGCGCCTGCCAGGAAAAGATGCTCAAGGATCCTCACCGAACAGCGATAGATTGGCCGCCGCGCGCTCGGGCACCTTGAGACCGAAGTGCTGCCATGCCAGGCGCGTGGCTACGCGCCCACGCGCGGTGCGGGCAATGAAACCCTGCTGGATCAGGAATGGCTCGATGACATCCTCGAGCGTGCCGCGTTCCTCGCCGATGGCGGCCGATAAACTTTCGATTCCCACCGGCCCGCCATCGAATTTTTCCATCACGGTCAGCAGCAGCTTGCGATCCAGTGCATCCAGCCCCTGCGGGTCGACCTGCAACAGGTCGAGCGCGGCGAGCGCCGCGACATCGTCGATGCGGCCATCGGCCTTGACCTGCGCGTAATCGCGCACCCGTCGCAGCAATCGATTGGCAATGCGCGGCGTGCCCCGCGAGCGTTGTGCAATGCGCAAGGCGCCAGCGTCGTCGATTTCCACTCCCAGGATCCGCGCCGAGCGGTGCACGATGCGCTCGATCTCACCGATGGCATAGAACTCGAGCCGCTGCACGATGCCAAAGCGATCGCGCAGCGGCGAGGTCAGCAGACCGGCGCGGGTGGTGGCCCCGACCAGCGTGAACGGCGGCAGGTTGAGCTTGATGGAGCGTGCCGCCGGACCTTCGCCGATCATGATGTCGAGCTGATAGTCCTCCATCGCGGGATACAGGATTTCCTCGACCACGGGACTCAGGCGATGGATTTCGTCCACGAACAGCACATCGCGCGGCTGAAGATTGCTCAGGATCGCGGCCAGATCTCCCGGACGCTCGAGCACCGGACCGGAGGTCTGCCGCAGATTCACGTGCAGTTCGGTGGCGATAACGTGCGCCAGTGTGGTTTTTCCCAGTCCTGGCGGACCAAATATCAACACGTGATCGAGTGCCTCGGCGCGCATGCGCGCGGCATCAATGAAGATCGACAGCTGCGATTTGACGTGCTCCTGGCCGATGTATTCCGCGAGGGCACGCGGCCTGATGGCGCGGTCAATCGCATCGTCGGGCGTGGCGGCAACGCCGCTGACCAGGCGCTCGCTCTCCAGCGCGTTCATTCGCGCACCGCTCCCTGCAGCGCACGACGTATGAGTTCCTCGGTCGACTGGCCGGCGCCTTCCCCGCCCAGCGCCTTGAGCATCTTCGTGGCCTCCAATGGCTTGTAACCCAGCGCTACCAACGCGCTATAGGCTTCGGCCTGCGCGCCGGGCTCCAGGCGCTGGGCATCCGCACCCAGCACCGCCGCGGCAGCCAGTACGCCGGGATCCTCCAAGCGGTCGCGCATTTCGACGATCAAGCGCTCGGCAATCTTGCGGCCGACGCCCGGTATGCGCGTGAGCGTCGCCGCATCTTCGGCCCGCACCACCTGCGCGAACACCGCCACGGTGACACCGGAAAGAATCGCCAGCGCGATGCGCGGACCGACGCCCGAGACTTTCAACAGACTGCGAAACAAGGCTCGCTCCGGCAGCGTGGCAAAGCCATAGAGGATGTGTGCATCCTCACGTACCACCAGGTGAGTCAGCAGGCGCGTCGGCTGACCTACCGCCGGCAAGGTATAGAAGGTCGACATAGGCGCCTCCACCTCGTAGCCGACGCCGCCGACATCCAGCAACAAGTGCGGCGGCGCTCTGAACGCTAACACCCCGGAGAGCGAGCCGATCATCGCGCCGTCACGGCGCCGGCTTCGCTGAGCGCTCCGAGCCGGCGAGTCTGGGCGTGACAAAGCGCGGCGGCGAGCGCATCGGCCGCATCGGCGGCCAGCACTGCATCCAATTGCAGCAGCGTACGCACCATCTGCGCCACTTGCGGCTTGGCCGCGGCGCCGTAGCCGGTCACCGCCATCTTGATCGCGCGCGGCGCGTACTCGTGCACGCTGGCTCCGAGGGAGGCGGCGGCACATAGCGCCACGCCACGCGCCTGTCCGAGCTTGAGCGCGCTGTCGGGATTGCGGTGCAGGAACACACGCTCGATAGCAATCATATCCGGCCGGTGCTCGCCCACCAGGGCACTGACATCGGCATAGATACGCTGCAGGCGTACCACCATCGCCCGTCCGGCCACGTCGATGCAGCCGCTGGCGACGTGGCGCTCGCCGCCGGAATGACAGTCAATGATGCCAAAGCCGGTGCGCTGCGAACCCGGATCGATACCAAGCACCCGGCAATCCTCGGCCACCAGAGTGATCGACTCGAGGCCGTCGCGCGGCCGGAATGCGCGCCAGGATTTGCTCGAATATCGCGCCATGGATTGATGTCTCGATCGCACTTGCTGTGGCCGGCCGTAGGTCCAATGATAGCCGGAAGACACCGGCCTCACAGCATGGAAACCGCTACCCGCGCCACGCCCGAATTCACCGCAACACTCACCGCCGCGCAGGCCGCCCTGCTTGATCTCGGGGCTGAGCACAGTGTGCTGGCGGCGGCGATCGAGGCGGCCGAATCGGTGGCCGCGCTGACGCAGGATATCGATCTGGCAGTGGCAACCGCATTGCACTGGACGCGGGTGAGCGGATCCGTGCGCGAACCGACGGCGCAGGAGACGCGCCTGAATGCGAATGCGCTGCAGCTGGCCACTGAGCTGGCGCGCCTCGGCCAATTGCACCTGCCGGCGAACTGGGCAGCGAAGCGGGCACTCAACGGCCAGCAGGCCGAGACCGTGCGCAAAATGCTGCTGGCGGTGGCTGCCGATCCGCGTCTGGTGGTGGCGCGCCTGGCGGAACAATTGGTCTGGCTGCGTCACGCGCGTGAACTGGCGGAGCCCGAACGCCAGCGCCTGGCGTTGGAGACGCGCGAGATCCTCGCGCCGCTGGCGAATCGCCTGGGGGTCTGGAACCTCAAGTGGGAACTCGAGGACCTCGCCTTTCGCTACCTCGAGCCCGAGGAATACCACCGCATCGCACACGCCATCTCCGAGCGCCGTGTCGATCGCGAGCGTTATATCCAGTCGGTGTGCGCGTTGCTCGAGCGGGAACTGCGCCAGGCTGGCGTTATGTCGGTGATTTACGGACGGCCCAAGCATATCTACAGCATCGCCCGCAAAATGCAGCGCAAACACGTGGGCTTCGAGCAACTGTTCGATGTGCGTGCCGTGCGCATCGTGGTCGAGTCGATCGCCGACTGCTATGCCGCGTTGGGAGTCGTGCACGGTCTGTGGCATTACCTCCCGGGAGAGTTCGACGACTACATCGCCACGCCCAAGGGCAACGAATACCGCTCGATTCACACCGCCGTGATCGGCCCGGAGGGTAAATCGCTGGAGGTGCAGATTCGCTCGCGCGCCATGCACGAACAGGCCGAGTTCGGCGTCGCTGCGCACTGGCGCTACAAGGAAGGCGGCACACGCGATGCCGGCTATGAGCGCAAGATCGAATGGGTGCGACGGGTGCTTGATCCAACGCAGTCCGCCGACCTGGATGGGGATCCCATTGAGCGTCTGAAGCTCGAGCTGTTCGCCGACCGCATCTATGCCATGACCCCGCGCGGCGAAGTGGTGGATCTGCCGCGAGGTGCCACGCCGCTGGACTTCGCCTATCACGTGCACACTGATCTGGGCCATCGCTGCCGGGGCGCGAAGATCAACGGCCGCATCGTGCCGCTCAATCAGCCGCTCGCCAATGGCCAGGTAGTGGAAATCATCACCGGCAAGCAGGCCGCGCCCAGCCGCGACTGGTTGTCACCGGAGCAGGGATTTCTGGCTGCGGCCAGGAGCCGCGCCAAGGTGCGCAGCTGGTTCCGGCGCGTCGATCAATCCAGTCATCTGGCCAGCGGGCGCGAGAGCCTGGAACGCGAGCTCGCGCGCGCCGGCGTCGGCAACGAGCTGATTGCACCGCTGGTGCGTGAACTCCGGGCTGACAGTGCCGAAGATCTGCTGCGCCTGATCGGTGAAGGCGAGATCAGCACCAGCGCCTTGACACAAGCGATCGCTCGCGCGCGTTCGCCGGTAGCGGAACCGCTGGCGGTACGTGCGCGCCGGCAACCGCGCGCCGGGCGCTCCCCGGTGGCCATCGAGGGTGTCGGTGATCTGCCGATCACCATGGCACGCTGCTGTGGTCCGGTGCCTCCCGAAGCGATCGCCGGCTACCTCACACTGGGGCGGGGAGTCACCATCCACCGGGCCCGCTGCGCCAGTCTGCTGCGCATGCGGGCGCTCAAACCCGAGCGCGTGCTGGCAGTCGAATGGACCATGGACGCCGACCGCGTCCTCCCGGTGCGCATTCGGGTAGAAGCCTTTGACCGACGCGGCCTGCTGCGCGATGTCTCCGACGTCATGGCACTCGAAAAGCTCAGCATCGAAGGCGTCAATTCCGACACCGATCCGCATGACCGGATTGCGACCATTGTCATGCGCACGGCGGTACGCGACCATGAGCAGCTGGGGCGCGTGTTGCAGCGGCTAGGGGCCGTGCCCAACGTTCTGCGCGCCCAGCGTCTGACCTGAACGAGGTTTCCCATGCAGCAGCGTCGCCTTGGCAGTCACGGTCCGGAAGTCTCCGCGCTCGGGTTGGGCTGCATGAGCCTGGGCATCGCCCGTCGCTATTCCAGCAGCATCGGCAGCGAGCGCGAAGCGGTCGAACTGATACACCGCGCGCTGGATCTGGGCATTACCCTGCTCGATACCGCCAATATCTATGGCGACTCCGAACTCAAGGTAGGCCAGGCGCTGCGCGGGCGCAGGGCCCAGGCGATATTGGCAACCAAATTCGGCATCGTTACCGAGCGCCGCAATGCCTCGGACCGCGGCGTCGATGGCCGGCCAGCGAACGTGCGCGCCTGCTGCGAAGCCTCCCTCAAGCGGCTGGGAGTAGAGCAGATCGATCTGCACTACCAGCATCGCGTCGATCCGCAGGTGCCGATCGAGGAAACCGTTGGCGCGATGGCCGCGCTGGTGCAAGCCGGCAAGGTGCGTCAGCTGGGATTATCCGAGGCGGCGCCGGCCACCATCCGTCGAGCGCATCGCGTTCATCCCATCGCCGCGCTGCAAACCGAATACTCGCTCTGGAGCCGTGAGCCGGAGGCACAGATTCTGCCGACCTTGCGGGAACTTGGCATCGCCCTGGTGGCATACAGCCCGTTGGGCCGCGGGTTTCTTGCCGGGCGCTTTCGGAAGTTGGACGAGCTGGCCAGCGATGATTGGCGGCGGAGCGCGCCTCGCTTTCAGGGCGACAATTTCGACCGAAATCTTGCGCTGCTGGATCGTTTGCAGGCGCTGGCTGCGCATAAGGGCTGCACGCCGGCACAACTGGCGTTGGCGTGGCTACTGGCGAGGGGATCGGACATCGTGCCGATTCCCGGCACCAGCAGCCTGGGCCGCCTGCAGGAGAACGTAGCGGCTGCGGCCATCGTACTAAGCGACACAGAACTTGCGGCATTGGAGAGTGCCGCGCCGGTCGGCGTCGCCGCGGGCGAGCGCTATGCAGCGGCCGGAATGGCTGACCTCAATCACTGACCGACCGAAACCTGGAGCATCAGCATGATTATTCTCGTGACCGGTGCGACTTCCGGCTTTGGGCTGTCGATTGCGCGGCGCTTCGGCGCTGAAGGCCATCGCGTCATCGCCGCCGGCCGCCGCGGAGAGCGGCTCGCGGCGCTGGTCGCGGAACTCGGAGCCGCGCGAATCCATCCGATGATCCTGGACGTGCGCGATCGCAACGCCATCGATGCCGCACTGGCGGCATTGCCCTCGGAGCTGGCGGCTATCGATGTGCTGGTCAACAACGCCGGCCTTGCCTTGGGCCTGGAACCGGCGCAACGGGCCGACATCGAAGCCTGGGAACGCATGGTCGACACCAACGTCAAGGGCTTGATGTACATGACGCGCGCGGTGCTGCCCGGCATGGTGGCGCGCGGTCGCGGACATATCATCAACCTGGGCTCGATCGCCGCCACCTATCCCTATCCGGGTGGCAATGTCTATGGCGCAACCAAAGCCTTCGTACGGCAGTTCTCGCTGAATCTGCGCGCCGACTTGCTGGGAACCCGTATTCGCGTATCGGACGTCGAACCCGGATTAGTGGGGGGAACGGAGTTCTCCGCGGTACGCTTTGAGGGCGATACACACAAGGCGGCGAAGCTGTACGAAGGCGCCGACGCGCTCACACCCGAGGATGTCGCCGAGACCGTGCACTGGGTGGCTTGCCTGCCCGAGCGTGTCAACATCAACACTATCGAGCTCATGCCGGTTACTCAGTCGTTCGGGGCGCTGCCCGTGCATCGACGCGGCATCAACGGTTGATGTTGTCGATGGCGCGCTTATCGACCGCCAGCGCCGCCTCGTGCAGGGCTTCCGCGAGTGTGGGATGTGCGTGGATCGTGCGCTGCAGATCCTCAGCACTGCCCTGGAATTCCATCGCCAGCGTAGCCTCGGCGATCAGTTCGCCGGCCAATGGGCCGATGATGTGTACTCCGAGTATGGTATCGGTGTCGCTGGCGGCCAGAATTTTTGCAAACCCCGCCGCCGCCTGCATGGCGCGCGCGCGGCCGCTGGCCGCGAACGGAAACACGCCGCTCTTGTAGAGGATCCCCTCGGCCTTGAGCTGTTCCTCGCTCTTGCCCACCCAGGCGATCTCGGGCGACGTATAAATGACCGAGGGGATCACGTCGTAGTTGACGTGGGCATAGCGACCAGCGATGCGATCCGCAACCGCAACGCCCTCCTCTTTGCCTTTGTGCGCAAGCATCGGCCCGCGCACGCAATCGCCCACGGCCCAGACATTTTCGCTGCCTGTGCGGCATTGCTCATCGACCTGGATGAATCCACGCGCATCGAGAACAACGCCACTGTCGGCGCTGAGTAGACCCTCGGTGTACGGTCGGCGTCCGACGGCGACGATCACCTGCCCGGCGCCGAGGCTGTGCGCACCATTGGCATCCCGGTACTGCACCGCGACGCTACCGTCCGCGACTGCGGCGCCGGTAACTTTCGCACCCAGACGTATATCCAAACCCTGCTTCTTGAAATGGCGCAATGCCTCGAGTGCCAGCTGCTGATCGGCGATCGCCAGAAAATTATCCAGCGCCTCGAGCACGGTCACCTCGGCGCCCAGGCGGCGCCAAACGCTGCCAAGTTCAAGGCCGATGACGCCGGCGCCGATGACGATCAGTTTTCCGGGCACCGAGGCCAGCTCGAGCGCGTCCCAGGAATCGAGAATGAAGCGGTGATCGAACGGCAGCGCCTTGAGTTCGGACGGCACCGAGCCGCTGGCCAGGATCACGTGACGCGCCGTGATCTGGCTGCGGCCGCCGTCGGCCGCGGTCACTTCCACCAGCCGGCCGGCGCGCAACTGCGCCCTGCCGTGAATAGCCGTCGCGCCAGCAGCCTTGAGCAGCGCCGCGACCCCGCCGGTCATGGTGTGTACAATTGCGGCGCGACGCTTCTGCATCGCCGCCAGGTCGAGTTCGACGCCGCTCACTCGAATACCGTGGACCGCAAACTCCGATCGGGAACGAAGGTACAGTTCGGAAGATTCGAGCAGCGCCTTCGAGGGTATGCAACCGGCATTCAGACAAGTGCCACCGAAGGCACCGCTGCCGTCGCGGTTCTTCCAGGCATCGATGCAGGCGACCTTCAGCCCGTTCTGCGCGGCCCGGATCGCGGCCGGGTAGCCGGCCGGACCGGCGCCGATCACGACGACGTCGTATGCGTCGGCCACGGCGCTCACACTCCGAGCAGCAGGCGGCCGGGATCTTCCAGGCAATCCTTGATCACCACCAGAAACTGCACGGCCTCGCGGCCGTCAATGATGCGATGATCGTAGGTCACCGCCAGATACATCATGGGCCGGATCACAATCTCGCCCTTCACCACCATTGCGCGCTCCTGGATCTTATGCATCCCGAGGATCGCACTCTGCGGCGAATTGACAATGGGCGTGGACATCAGCGAGCCAAAAATGCCGCCGTTGGTAATGCTGAAGGTTCCACCGGTCAGGTCCTCCAGCGTGATCGAACCGCTGCGCGCGCGACTAGCAAAGGCGCCGATCTGCTGTTCGATCGTGGCGAAGCTCAAACCATCGGCATCGCGCAGTACCGGCACCATCAGTCCACGCTCGGTCGATACCGCAACGCCGATATCAAAATATTCGTGATAGACGATATCGTTGTTTTCGACCGAGGCATTGACGATCGGAAAGCGTTTGAGGCCCTCGACCGCGGCTTTGACGAAGAACGACATGAATCCGAGCTTCACGCCATTTTTCTTCTCGAAGCTGTCCTTGTAGCGCGCGCGCATTTCCTGCACCGCACCCAGGTCCACTTCATTGAACGTGGTGAGTAATGCCTGCGTGGCCTGCGCCTGAATCAGGCGCTCGGCAATACGCGCCCGCAGGCGCGTCATCGGCACGCGCTGTTCTGCTCTGCCCGTGCGCGGCGCGACGCTCGCGGCCGCAGCCGCAGCCGCAGCCGCTGGCACTGGTGTTGGTGCTGGCGCGGCAGCGGGATTTGCCGGTGCCGCCGAGGATGCAGCCGTCAAGGCGTCGCTCTTGGTCACCCGGCCGCCTGGCGCCGAGCCGCTGATCGCCGACGCGGACAGCTGATTCTCCTCAATTACGCGGCGCGCAGCCGGACTTGTCTTGGGGGCCGCGGTCAGCGGCTCGGCTTTACCGCTGCCCGACGGCGTTGCGGCGCTGGTCTTCGCCGGCGCCGACGATACGGCGGCCGCCTCTTCAACCACCGCGAGCAGTTCACCGCTCTTGACCGTGGTGCCGCTCTGCACCTTGATTTCGCGCAACACCCCATTGATGGGCGATGGCACTTCGAGCACTACCTTGTCGGTCTCCAGATCCGCCAGGTTCTCATCGCGACTGACGCTCTGGCCGGGCTGCTTGCGCCAGGCCACGAGCGTGGCATCGGCCACCGATTCGGGCAGTTGCGGGACTCGAATCTCGATGCTCATGAACTCTGCTTCCTGATTGGCGCGCTGACGGCGTTGACCGCGCCGGGGCTCAGGCTCAATCGCGCGGTGCTGCGCGCGCTTTGCTCGACCGAGGTCGCGTTGAGGGCCGTGTCGACCAGCCGTCGTTGCTCGGCCTCGTGCAGCTTGGTAAGGCCGGTAGCCGGTGCCGCCGCCGCCGCGCGGCCGGCGTAGTACACGGTGCGCGGCAGTGCCAAGTCCTGCAATCGATGGCGGATCTGGTACCAGGCGCCCTGATTCTGCGGCTCCTCCTGACACCAGATCAGCTCCGTGGCATTGGCGTAGCGCGCGAGCACTCCCTGATATTCCTCGATGGGGAACGGATACAGCTGCTCCAGGCGTACGATCGCCACGTCGGTCTGCGCCGCCTGACGGCGGGCCTTGAGCAGGTCGTAGTACACCTTGCCACTGCAGAACACCACGCGCTGCGCCCGCACTGGATCGATGTCATCGAGTTCACCGATGATATTGGCGAAACTGTTGTTGCTCAATTCCGCCAGCGAGGACACCGACAATTCGTGGCGCAACAGGCTCTTGGGCGTCATGACGATCAGCGGCTTGCGAAATGGCCGCATCATCTGCCGCCGCAACATGTGGAACATCTGCGCCGGCGTCGAGGGCACGCACACCTGCATGTTGTTCTCAGCGCACAATTGCAGGAAGCGCTCGAGCCGCGCCGAGGAATGTTCCGGACCCTGACCCTCATAGCCGTGCGGCAGAAACATGGTGAGGCCGCATAACCGGCCCCACTTCGCCTCGCCCGAGGAAATGAACTGGTCGATCACCACCTGCGCTCCATTGACGAAATCACCGAACTGCGCCTCCCAGATCACCAGACAATCCGGACTGGTGGTCGAATAACCGTACTCGAATCCCAGCACCGCTTCTTCCGACAATACCGAATCGATGACGTTGAAGCGCGGCTGAGAATCCTTGACGTGCTGCAGCGGCAGATAGCAGCGGCCAGTTTTCTGATCGTGCAATACGGCGTGGCGATGGAAAAACGTGCCGCGGCCGGAGTCCTGACCGCTGATACGCACAGCGACACCGTCCTCCAGCAACGATGCGTAGGCCAGGGTTTCCGCCGCTCCCCAATCGAGCGGCAAATCTCCGGCCATCATCCTGCTGCGATTGGCGACCAGCTGCGCCACGCGCGGATGCAGCACCAGGCCGTCCGGCAGCTGACTCAAACGCTGGCCGAGGGCCGCCAAGCGCGCGGGCGCGATACCGGTGCGCGGGCGATCCGACCAATCGAACTGCGCGTAGCGCGACCAGTCGACGGTGTACTTGTTGCCGATCAGACCCAGGGCCGGGTGCACCTCCAGCCGGCCCGAATCCAGCGCCTGGCGGTATTGCTCGACCATACGGTCCACATCCGCTGCGCTTACCGCACCGTCCGCGATCAGTTGATCGGCATAGAGCTTACGAGCCGTCGGATGCTGGCGTATTGCGCGATACATCATCGGTTGCGTTGCCGCCGGTTCATCGGCCTCGTTGTGACCCAGGCGCCGATAGCAGACCAGGTCGATGACCACATCCTTATGAAACTTCTGCCGGTAGCGCAACGCCAGCCGCATGCAGAACACCACCGCCTCCGGGTCGTCGGCATTGACGTGCAGGATCGGAGCCTCGAGCATCTTCGCCACATCACTGCTGTAGGTGGTCGAACGCACGTCGCGCGGCTCGGAGGTGGTGAATCCGATCTGATTGTTGATGACAATATGAATCGTGCCGCCGGTGCTGAAGCCGCGCGCCTGCGATAGCTGCAGCGTCTCCATCACCACACCCTGGCCGGCGAAGGCTGCGTCGCCGTGCATAAGTACCGGTACCACTTTGTCGCCCAGGGTGTCGTCACGGCGCTCCTGGCGCGCACGAACCGAGCCCTCGACCACCGGATCCACGATTTCCAGATGCGATGGATTGAATGCCAGCGCCACGTGCACGTTGCCCGCGGAAGTGCGCAGGTCAGCCGAGAAGCCTTTGTGATACTTCACGTCGCCAGAGCCCAGGGCATGATTGTCGTCGTATTTTCCTTCGAACTCGGAGAACAGCTGGGCCGGGGATTTTCCCAGCACGTTGACCAATACGTTGAGCCGGCCGCGATGCGCCATGCCGAGCACGAATTCCTCGATGCCGCCGGCGCCGCCCTGTTGAATCAGATCGTTCAGCAGTGCAATCAGCGCATCGGCGCCTTCGAGCGAGAAGCGCTTCTGGCCGACATAGCGGGTGTGCAGATAGCGCTCCAGACCCTCCGCGGCGGTCAACTGCCACAGCAAATTGCGCCGCTCCTGCACTGGCAAGCGAAACTGCATGCGACCGAGTTGGAATTCATCCTGCAGCCATAGCCGCTCCTCGGTGTCCGAGATGTGGGCAAATTCGGCGCCGATATGACCGCAGTAGATTGCCTCCAGGCGCGCGATGATTTCCCTCAGCGTGGCGCGTTTGGCGATCCAGTCATTGCGGCTAGCAGTAAAGAATTCCGTGTCCAGGTCGCTCGGGCTGAGGCCCGCATAGTCGAGGTCCAGCACGCGCGGGCGCGGGCGCTGCTGCAGGCCGAGCGGATCGATGCGCGCAATCAGATGGCCGCGATTGCTGTAGATCTGCACCAGGCGCGACACCGCGGCCTGCTTTTCATTGGCAGCGGCGGCCGGCGCGCCGCTGTTCGCGGCCGTGCCAGCCACGGCCTGAGTACGCGCAGCTACCGCCGCAATAACCGGGCCGTGCGCACGCTCGGCGCGCGTTCCCGGAAGCGCGTCAAAGAATTCGCGCCAGGCGCGGCCCACGCTCGCCGGATCGCGCAGATACTGCTCGTACAGCGCTTCGACATAGCTGGCATTGGCGCCGGAGAGCGGCGTGCTGGCGAGCTGCTCCAGCAAGGTTGGCGGCATGGGGGTTCCTATGAAAAAATCCTGTCCACTCAATGAGCTAGATCACAGTGGACGCATTGGTATTCTATCGGATCGCTGACCTCAAGGAAACGCATCACAGGCGCCCGCGGTGCCCGGGCATCCAGCTGCTACTGCGGCGCCGGCCCCTGCGTGACTCGCACCAGATCATTGGGGCGAATCCATTTCTTGAAGGCATCCTGCACCTCGACCGGTGTCAGTTCGATATAGCGCCTGGCGGCAAGCCAGGGCTCGTCGAGCGGCAGGTTCAGTTCGCGCCGCTCAATCAGGCCGCGCGCAATGCCCTCGACGCTCGCTTCGGCCAGGGGAATCTGGCGCAGCAGCAGTGCTTTCACGCGCAACAGCTCATCATCGCCGACCGTCGCATCCTGCATGCTTCTGAGTTCCTGCACGGCAATGTTCGCGGCTTTGCCGACGTTCTGCGGATCGCACGCATACTGAATGTAATAGGCGCCGCGAGTGCGGCCGGCCTGCAGAGTCGAGCCCACCGAATACACCAGGCCGGTGTTCTTGCGCATCTCGATGCTCAGGCGCGTGGAATAGAATCCGCCGCCCAGCACCGCGCTGCCCAGCTCCAAGGCGTAGTAGTCGGGATCGGAGCGAGTCAATGCCAGATTCTGCGCCAATATGACATTGTCCTGAACGCGGCTGGCGTCGGGCACGGCCACGGTGCTGGCGTTATTGGCCGGGACCTCGGGCAGATCGGTGTCCGGCTTGGGGCCGTCGGCGCGCCAATCGCCAAAGTACTTCTCAATCGTTGCCTCCGCCTGCTGGGGCGAGATATGGCCGATGACCACGATGGTGGTCAGATCCGGGCGAAATACCTTGCGATAGTAGGCGCGAACGTCATCGAGACTGAGCGCCCGCACGCCTTCCGGCGTCGCTTCGCGCAGCGTCGGATCCTCAGGCGGGAACAGCGCCGCGCGCAATGAGCGTTGCGTCAGATAGCCGGGGCTGCGATTCCTGGCGGCGATGATCTGAACCAATTGCCTCGACACGACGGTCATTGCCTCCGGCGGCAACGCCGGGTGCAGCTGGTTATCGGCCAACAACGCTACGCCGCGATCAAAGTCCTGCGACAGTACTTCCACGTCGAAATCGGTTCCCGGATGTTCATCAGCCCCGATTTCATCCAAGGCACTTTGAAAGGCCAGCCGGTCGAGATGTTCGCTGCCATAGTCCAGCAGCGGATCGAGCAGTTGTGCCACGCCTTGCTGGCGCGCATCGGCTTCAACCTCAGGGCGATTGCGGATGCGTCCGAAGACGCTCACGGTGTCGCTGACATCCTCGCTTTGCACGATCAGCGTCAATCCGTTGGCCAGCGTGCTGACCACCGGCGCCAGGCTCGAGGGCTTTACCTCAAGGCGCTCAAGCGCCGCGCGCGCCCAATCCGGCAGTTGTGTCGGGCGCGCCTCGCCCAGAGAAATGCTTTCCTGTCCGCCGAAGCCACCGCTGGTCGCCACGGGTTTGCCCGCCCCTTGTGGCACCATCACCGCCGATACCGCATGGCGCAGATCCAGGTACTTGCGCGCCACGCGATTGACGTCGCTGACGCTGACTTTTTCGATCCGTTCCAGATCCTCATCGGGCGAGCGCAGGCCATAGAGCGCCACGGCGTCGGCCCATATCGAGGCCAGGCCTTCGATGGAATTCTTCTGGAATTCCGCCTGCCGCCGCTCCTGCAGTTTGGCCGCCGCCACCAACTCCGGCGGCACCCCGTGCTGCGCCACCTTCGCGAGGATCGCCCGCACCTCGGCCTCCAACGCCTTGGGATCCTCGCCCTTGGAGAACGACACTTCCGCATAAGCCAGGCCTGCCTGTGGCAGGGGATCGAGCGCGAAGCTGGCGTTGATGGCCTTGCCCTGCGGCACCAGACCGTAGAGATCGAAGCGCTGACTGCTCAAGACGTCGGCCAATACTTCCAGTGCCGGAAAGTCCGGGCTGTGCAGACCCGGTACGCGCATCGCCAGCATCTGCGTGCCGGTGGGCCGATCGGTGTCGACTTGAAAGCTCACGGCGCGGGCCGCGCCGAGCCGGACTATCGGCCGCGCCGGCACCGGCTTTGAAGGAATGTCGCCAAATAGCTCTCGCACTTTCGCCAGCGTCGCCGCCGGATCAAGGTCTCCGACCACTACCAGAATCGCGTTGTTGGGGACGTACCAGGCATCGTGGAACTGCTGCAGCATCTGAACACGCGTGGCATCGAATGACGGCCGCGTACCCAGGGCATCGTGTTCGTAGGGCGTACCGGCGAACATTGCCGCGCGCAACTTGTGATACAGGATGTAGCCTGGATTGGACAGATCCTGGGCCACTTCCTGTTCGATGGCGCCGCGCTCCTGATCCCAGTCTGCGCGTGTATCCAGCACTCCGCGCATGCGCGTGGCTTCAATATGCAGCGCCACATCCAGATCCTCGGACGGCACCGTGAACAGGTACTGCGTCAGGCTCTCCCGCGTATTAGCGTTAAAATTGCCGCCCATGATGCTGCCGATGTTGGCCAGCTGATCGGCCGAGAGTCCGGGGCTGCCACGGAACATCATGTGTTCCTGGGCATGCGCCGTACCGGGATACCCCCGGGGCGCCTCGTCAGAGCCAACCAGGTAATTCACTGACGTCGCCACCACGGGCGCCAGCGTGTTGCGCACGATGATGACGTGCAAACCATTGGCCAGCGTGGCGCGCACCACCGGCGTCACATCCGCGGCCGCGGCAGGTAACGGCGCAAACGCCACGATTGCGGCGACGCAGACGCACGGCAATGCGCGCAGGATACCCGGCAGTGTCATAAGGCTCCTCGAGTGGGGTTCGTTCGCAAGCATACATCCGCCTCAGTTCTTCAGGCCCAGCACGATGGCGCCGGCGGCAACCAGGGCGATGCCGCACCAATCCCGCAGGCTCGGCCGCTCGCCGAGAAACAGCACCGCGAACACGGCCACCAGCACCACGCTCAGTTTGTCGATGGGCGCCACCTTTGACGCCTGACCGATTTTGAGTGCCCGGAAGTAGCACACCCAGGAAGCGCCAGTCGCGAGTCCTGAAAGCACCAGGAACAGCAGCGTTTGCGGACGCAGGCGCGCCGGACTGCTCCATTTGCCGCTGATAACCACGAACGCGGACAGCACCAGTACGATGACCAATGTGCGCAGCAGCGTCGCGAGATCGGAGTCCACGCCTTGCAGACCGATCTTGGCGAAAATTGCGGTCAGCGCCGCGAACGCCGCCGACAGCAGCGCCCAGTAGAACCATGCGGAATCGGTCACGGTGCGCGAGCATACACCGCGAGTCAACGGCTTGCCGGCTGGTGCGCTGTAGGACTTCAGGACATTGTCCTGCTGCAAGGAGTGCCCCTTGGCGATCGATGCTGCCGCTGCTATTGCCAGTAACCGCTTCGGCCTGGGCGCGCGTCCCGGCGACCTCGAGGCTATCGGCAGCGACCCGCGTGGCTGGCTGCACGCGCAGCTCACGGGCGGCGCGCCGCTATTGGAGGCGGCCGGATTGCCGAGCAGCCAGCAGATACTGCTTGGCGCGCAGCCCATACTGCTCGAACGCCGCGAGGCGCGCCGCAATCGCACTGACAGTCCCGACGATTCGGCGGCGGTGGCCGCGATGGCCATGCGCCTGCCGCAGTATTTGCGACCTATATATGTCAACGACAGCCGCGCACGCCTGCACGCAGCACTGTCGAGCGAGCGGGCATTCGCCGAACGGCTGGTGCATTTCTGGAGCAATCATTTTGCAGTCTCGGTGGACAAGCAGGCGGTACTGGGCATCGCCGGCAGTTTCGAACGCGAAGCGATCCGTCCGCACGTCATGGGACACTTTCGTGATTTGCTGCTAGCCGTGGAAATGCATCCGGCGATGCTGCTGTACCTGGACAATCAACAGTCTGTCGGTCCCGATTCGCTACTGGCGCAACGCGCCGCACGGCGCGGGCGTACGCTCGGGTTGAATGAAAATCTCGCGCGCGAGATCCTCGAGTTGCACACGCTCGGCGCGGACGGCGGCTACACGCAGGCCGACGTGATCAGTTTTGCAAAGGTGCTCACCGGCTGGTCGGTCGGCGGCGGTCAGGGCCGACTCGAGGACGGTCCGGCGGGCGCATTCGTGTTTCGTCCGGAGGTGCACGAACCCGGCGCGCAGATCATATTGCGCAAGCGCTACGCCGAGGACGATCTGACGCAGGGCGTCGCGGTGCTGACCGATCTTGCCAATGCGGCACCGACCGCGCGGCATATTGCCACCAAGCTGGCACGCCATTTCATTGCCGATGACCCGCCGGCGCCGGCCGTGGCACGCATCGAACATGCGTTTGTGCACAGCGGCGGCAATCTGCCGGCGGTGTACGCCGCCGTGATCGCCAGCCCCGAGGCCTGGGACGACGCCACGGTGAAATTCAAGACGCCGCAGGACTATCTGTACTCCCTGGGCCGCGGCCTGTCGCTGCCGCCCGAGATCGAGCCGCGCATATTTGCCGCCTTCGATCTGCTCGGGCAGCGCACCTTTGCGCCGGGCTCACCCGCGGGCTGGCCCGACCGCAGCTCGGATTGGGATGGCTCCTCGGCACTCATGAAGCGCATCGAACTGTCCGATGCCGTGGCGCAGAAACTCGCCGACCGGCGCGACGCCAAAGAACTGGCGCCGCAGCTGCTCGGCGGCATGCTCAGTGACGCCACGCGCGAGAGCATCGCGCGCGCGGCCAGCCCCGCGCAGGCCCTGACGCTGTTGTTGACGTCCCCCGAGTTTCTGCGTCGCTGACGATCAGTACTTACCGGAGCATTTATGTCGCAGCCGCCACTACAGCGCCGTCAATTCCTGCAGCTCGGGCTGATGGCGGGCGGCAGCGTGTTGAGCGCGCGTTTCGCCTTCGCCGCACCGGCGGCCACCGATGCGCGCCTGGTATTCATCATTCTGCGCGGCGCATTGGACGGGCTGTCAGCCGTGGTGCCTTACGGGGATCCCGACTACGCACGCCTGCGCGAACAGCTGGCGGTCGGCGCTCCCGGCACCACCGATGGCGCACTCGCGTTGGATGGACATTTCGGCCTCAATCCGGGCCTGCGATTCGTGCATGAAGCGTACGGCGCGGGAGAGGCGCTGATCGTGCATGCGGTCGCGACTGCATATCGCGAACGTTCTCACTTCGACGGCCAGGATGTGCTGGAGAGCGGCGTGCCGCGACCTCATGCCAGCCAGACGGGCTGGCTCAATCGTGCCGTGGCCGCCCTGCCGGCGAACAACCTGCATGGCGCGCAAGCCGGGGTGGCGCTGGGCCAGAACGTGCCGCTGGTACTGCGCGGACCAGCGCCCATTGCCTCCTGGTCACCTTCCAAGCTGCCCGAGATCGATGACGACACACTGCAACGCATCGCCGATCGCTACGCCAGCGATGCCGTGTTGTCGCAGCGGCTGGGCAATGCACTCTCGACCGATCGTATTGCCGCCGAATCGGCGGATCCCGGAATGCAGGCTGCGCCTGGCCCTGGCGGCGCGGGCCGCTATCTCGAGACCGTGCGCACGGCCGCCGGCTTCCTGAAGCGGGACGACGGGCCGGCGGTGGCGGTGTTTGATACCAGCGGTTGGGACACGCATTTCAACGAAGGCGGCGGTCAGGGTCAGCTCACACAGCGTTTGACGGCACTGGACACGGCATTGCGCGCACTCAAGGAATCTCTGGGTTCGACCTGGTCGCGCACCGCGGTGCTGATCGCCACCGAATTCGGGCGCACCGCCGCTGCCAACGGCACCCGCGGCACCGATCACGGCACAGCCGCGGCGGCATTTCTGCTCGGCGGGGCGGTTCACGGCGGCCGCGTGTTGTGCGACTGGCCCGGATTATCGGCGCGCGATCTCTATCAAGGCCGCGACCTCAGGGCCACCCTGGATCTGCGCTCGGTCATGAAATCCGTGCTGCGCGATCATTTGCAGATCAGTCCTCGCACTCTCGACGCCGAAGTATTTCCCGACAGCAAAGTACCCTACGTCGCGGATCTGATGCGCGCCTGACCCTGGCCGCCGCTTGAGGGTGGCGCGCGATTCACAGACAATCGGCGCATGCGGCTCGAGCCCTCGCCCGCCAGCCGGCCCCTGCAGACCCTCTCGGCCCGGGCGCTGGTCGAACAATTCTCATTGGCTCTGGAGCGCGCCGACGGCCTGTCCGGCGCCCACTGCATTCACGAACTGTGCATGCGCGAGGAATTGCCATCTCGCATCGAGGCCGCCATGGAGCGCCTGTGGCAACGCGCCGCGGCCTCAATTCCGGACTGGCTGCCCATGCGCTACGTGCACTTCCTGCCGCTGCTCTACCACACCGCCGGCCGTTACCGCATCTCCAAGTCCGGCCGCTCCAATATCTATTTGGTGTTGCTGGACTACGCCGATCGTGGCGGCGACCCCTACGGCGTATACGTCGGTATGAGCCGCTACTCGCCGACACAGCGCTTTGATCAGCATAAGGCGGGCATCCGCGCCGCCGGCAGCGTGCTGAAACGCGGACTCGAAGTTCTCACCGGCCCGACGCTGCACCTGCAGCATCTGGCGCGCTCCGAGGCCGCGTGCATAGAGACGCAGTTGGCCGCCGCCTTGAGCGAGGAAGGGCTACTGGTGCAGGGCGGTCACTGAAGCCGCGCGCTCAGGCGCCGCCAATCTTGCCCAGAAAATCACCCTTGCCCAGTTTGACACCGTTGTGGCGCAGGATGTCGTAGGCGGTGGCGCTGTGAAAATAGATATTGGGAAACACAAAACTAAGCAGGTACTCCCAACCGCTGCCAAAGTTGAGCGTCAGCTGCGGAAACTTGATTTCAATCGACCGCTCACCGGCGCCGTTGAATTTCCCCGCATCCAGACCCTTCAGGAACGCCGCGGTCTTGTCCAGCCGCCCCTTGAGTTCGGCGAACGAGGTCTCGGTATCGGCAAATTTGGGCGCCTCCATCACGGTAAGCCGCGCGCCCGCGCCCTTCGCCGTATCGGAGACCACCTGCACCTGCCGGGTGAGTGCAAACATGTCCGGATACAGCCGTGCGCTCAAGAGCACGCCGGGCTCGATCTTCTCTTTCTCGCAATGCGCACTGCCCTTGTCCAGGATCGCGGACAGATTGCCCAGGGCGTGCAGTAGAGTCGGTATCGCGGCATCGTGAATTGACTGGGCCATCTTAAGATTCCTTCTGCGCCATCGGCGCACGTGTGTTTATTCAATGCTGCCTCGGGCAACACCGGCGGGCAGCATACTCGCTGGCGCACGGTTACTCGATACGGCGAGCGCAATGCCTTATTCTCGCCCTCTACTGGAGACCCGGACATGACTGAGTCAAAGGAGCAGAACGCAGCGCGGCTGCAGGCCGTGCAGAAGCGCGGCTATGCACGCATAGCCACCGAGGAGGCGTTCGCGCCCGCCGCCATGCTCGAGAGCTATCGCAAGCTGCTGTCGCGGCATGCCTTCGATGATCCCGGCTTTGAAAGTCTCTGGGGTTTCTATCTCGGCAGCCGCAGCGCGCGAGCCACCCAGATCATCACCAAACTCCAGGATCTGGGACCGCAGCGGATCGCCGACATGGACGCCAGCGGCATCGACCGGCAAATCATTTCCCTGACCGGACCGGGCGTACAGATCTTCGATGCCGCGACCGCGGTCTCGGTGGCGCGCGATGCCAACGATGAACTGGCCGCAGCCGTGCAACGGGAACCGCAGCGCTACAGCGGTCTGGCCGCGGTCGCGCCCCAGGATCCGCATGCTGCGGCCATTGAGATCGAGCGCGGGATGCGAACGCTCGGCATGAAGGGCGTGATCATCAACTCCCACACGCACGGGGAGTATCTGGATCATCCGAAGTTCTCGGAGCTGCTGGCGGCTGCCGAGGCGGAAAACGCCCCCATCTACCTGCATCCGCAATCACCCTCGAAGGGACTGATCGCACCGCTGCTGGAGAGCGGCCTGGATGGCGCCATTTATGGTTTCGGCGTCGAGGTCGGCATGCACATGCTGCGAATCATTGTCAGCGGCGTCTTCGACCGCTTCCCACGGCTCAAATTTGTGCTCGGCCACCTGGGCGAAGCGCTGCCGTTCTGGCTGTTCCGGCTCGATTACATGCATCGCGCCACGGTCCTGTCTCAGCGCTATGCGCACATGCGACCCCTGAAGCGCCAGATCAGCGATTATCTGCGCGAGAACGTCTATGTCACCACCAGCGGCATGCCCTGGGCGCCAGCCATTCGCTTCTGCCAGGAGGTGCTCGGTGTTGAGCGCGTGCTGTATGCCATGGACTATCCATACCAGTTCGTTGCCGAGGAAGTCACCACGAGCGATCAGGTGCCGCTGAGTGATCATGACCGCAAGCTGTTCTTCCAGCTCAACGCCGAGCGGGTGTTCTCCCTCTAGCGCCACAAATTGGCGTATATATTGCCACCGTGAGTGCATGCCGATGAAACTGACCGACCAGGAACAGGCCATGCTGAACGGCCAGGACGGCAAGGCCCGGCAAAAAGCCATGGAGCTCCTGGTGCGTTATGGGGAAGCGCTCGGCGCCGAGCGCCTGGTAGCCACCGACAACATTGCCGGCGTGCCGGGATCCTCAAATCCGTTCCTGCAGAAGTACTACCACCAGCACGGTGGCGGCAGTTACGACGCCATTTTTTCCTTCTTCGACCTCGACAGCGATGAGCTGGTCGAGGTCCCCAAGGCGGCCGCCCCCACCTGTCATCTGCAGGGCGGCTACGACCCGGAAAACTGGCAATTGCTGGGCGCGACACCCGAGAGCTTCAAAATCAGTCGCGAGAGCGAGGCCTTCATTGCCGACCGCGGTGTAAAGATTCTGAAGACCTGCACGCCGTACCTGGCAGGCAATGTGCCGTCCAAGGGCGATCACTGTGCGTGGATGGAATCCTCCGCCGTGGTCTACTGCAACTCGGTCATTGGTGCGCGCACCAATACCGAAGGCAGGGAGAGCACCAGCGCCGCGATGCTCACCGGCAAGATCCCTGACTGGGGCTTTCATCGTGACGAGAATCGCTTCGGTTCGCACCTGATCGAAGTGGATTTTCCGATCGAGTCGGTGATGGACTGGGGCATGCTCGGTTATTTCGCCGGCGAAACGGTGGGGGAGCGCATACCGGTGCTGAACGGCGAATTCGCCAGCGCCGACCTGATTCGACACAAGCACTTCGGTGCCGCCGCGGCCTCCTCCGGCGGCGTCGAGATGTACCACATGGTCGGTGTGACGCCGGAAGCCCGCACGCTCGCCGAAGCCTTTGGCGGGCGCAAACCATTGCACATAATTCCCTATGGTTTGGCCGACAGGCGCCGCACGTACGATAATCTCAATTCCAAGGCCAGCGATCCTCAGGTGGACTACGTGATGCTTGGCTGCCCGCACTACTCCATCGATCAGATCCGCGACGCCTGCCGCCTGCTGGATGGCAAGCGCGTGAGCGCCAACTGCAATCTGTGGATCTTCACCTCGCGCGCGGCCAAGCTCATGGCCGATGCCCAAGGCCTGTCGCAGCAATTGCGCAACGCGGGAGCGGTACTGATGACCGATACCTGTTCCTCGATCAGCCAGGCCGTGCCGCCCGGCACCAAAGTCGCGGCGCTGGACTCAGCCAAGCAGACCCATTATCTGCCCGCGATCATGAATATTCAGGCCTGGTTCGGCTCGACTCAGGATTGCATCCAGGCGGCGATCACCGGCCGCTGGAATGGAGTACGCCCATGAGTGTCAATACGTTGGTGCTGAAGGGCCGTCGAGTGGTCGGTGGAGTGGCCGAGGGCGAAGCGCTGGTGACGCGCCAGACTATTTCCGGATGGGGCGGCATCAATCCCATGCTCGGCACCATCACCGAGACCCGGCATGAACTGCGCGGCCAGAGCTTCAAGGACAAAATCCTGGTATTCCCCGGCGCTAAGGGCTCTTCGGGCTGGTCGGCGGTGTTTCACATGACGCGCTTGAGCGGCGCGGCTCCCAAGGCAATGCTGTTTACCGAAATGACCACCAAGATCGCGCTCGGGGCGGTGGTCATGCGCGTACCATCGCTTACGGACTTCGATCGCGACCCACTGGATCTCATCGAAACCGGTGACTGGGTCAAGGTGGATGCCGACCGTGGCATCGTCGAAGTACGCAAGGCCGCGTTGCGCACCGGATCCTGACGCGACAGCGCCGTCGGCCGATTACGGTTCCGGGCGCGCAATACCCAAGGCATCGGTGGATGAGATCTCCGGCCCGCGTTCATTGATCGTGGCCCTGCGAAGATCGCGCTTGTACTTGAACACATCGTACTTGGTCGCCCGATGGACCGTGCAGCGATTGTCCCAGATGACGAAGTCACCGCTGCGCCACTGGTGCGAATAGATGAAGCGCGGCTGGGCGGCAAAATCATTGAGCTGCTGCAGAAATCGCTCGCCCTGCTCGCGCGGCCAGCCGACGATGTGGGTCGCGTGATTACCAATATAGAGTGCCCTGCGACCTGACTCGGGAATGACGCGCACCACCGGATGCGGCGCCGGCGGCATGGCTTGGCGCATTTCGGCGGTGATTTCGCTGTAGCCGGCGCGGCCGCGGGTCTTCCAGAAATAATGTTCGGCTACCGCATCGCGCGCCTGTAGCTTGAGGTCAGGCGGCAGTTCATCGTGGACCATGCGAGTATCGACAAATTCCGTGTCGGCCCCAAACGGCGGCAGGATTCGCGCCGATAGCAATGACCATTTCGTCGGCAATGCGTTGAATGAACTGTCGGTATGAAACTCCTCGTTGGCGCGGTTGGAAGCATGCCGCAATGATTCCACGGGCAGGAAATCGCCGTGCTCGTCCAGATTTGAAACATCGAACAGTTCGGGCGCCACGCGCCGCTTGAGCGCGCCGCGCAATCCCATGTGCGGCGGCAATTCCATCGGTCCGAAGGCGCGGCTGAAGCGCACCTGTTCCGCGTCATTGATCTGCTGATCGCGTAGCACGACCACCGCATGCTGCGCGACCGCCGCATCGACCGCCTCTATCAGTGTGCTCGTGGGCGGGTGATGCAGATCGGCGCCGATGATCTCTGCGCCGAACGGAGCCGCTAGCCTGCGAACCGAAAGCGCCATGGCCATCGCACCTCCCTCGAGTGAACGGAGTTCCCGTGTGGTCACACCTGCCACATCTGTGGCGCATTGTGCCCGAATCGCCGCCGGGTAGTCCGAAGCGATCCACACCGATACCCACTGATCGCCGGTTGTATTTGAACATGCGGTAACCATCGGAGGGCATCAGCGGAGCGAAAAAAATGTTCTCATGCTAAGAGAGCGGCTCCAATTAGCCTCTTAATCTATGAGCATCATCGACCAAAGGGTCGTCGCGAAAATCAGGGTTGCGCAACGATAAGTGACAAAACAAACAATGCGAGGCTTGTAGTTGAATAACGTACTGCAAGCTTTTGGAATTGTTCCTGTTTTCGAACGTCTAGCGATCTCTTAGTCTTCGCGTTTCTCAATACTAATTTGACGATTCCAAACTGAACGAAGAATAGTAGTAAGGGAATTATGCCGAGCGGCGAGCCCTCGCTTATCAGTTG
>DASXLF010000299.1:0-1676 GCA_036496405.1 Steroidobacteraceae bacterium
TCTGAGAAAATCGAGTTGTCACAATGGTTTGTCTCAGGGCCAGGGGGAGACCCGATGCAGACAGAGTGTAGCGCGGATCTGTTTGGATTTGCACGTGTCGAGAGCCGTGCGGTGGTGGCGGGGTTTGACGGCGGCAAGATCACCTCGGATGCGGGAGCCTTGCTGCTGGGGCGACGGACCGGACGATCCGGCTGGTCGAGCGGTTTGCCGATTGTTTTGCCGACAGCCGCGCGCCGGAACTGATCGAGCACACCGTCGGAACCTTGGTCGGGCAGCGAGTCTTTGCGCTGGCGCTGGGCTACGAAGACCTGGTCGATCACGACCAGCTGCGCCACGATCCGACACTGTCGGTGGTGGCTGGCAAGCTGTCGGCGCGGCGCAAGGATTGTGCGCCCTTGGCCGGCAAATCGACGCTCAACCGGCTCGAGCTGGGCGGGCCGGAGCTGACCCGCTATCACCGGATCGCCTGGGACGGGGCCAAGATCGAGGGGTTGTTTGTCGATCTGTTCCTGGAGGCGCACCAGCACCCGCCCAAGCAGATCATTCTCGATTTGGATGCCACCGACGACCCGCTGCACGGGCATCAGGAAGGGCGCTTCTTTCATGGCTATTACGACTGCTATTGCTATTTGCCGCTGTACATCTTCAGCGGTCGGCATCTGTTGGCCGCCAAGCTGCGGCGCGCCAACATCGACGCTTCCGCCGGGACGGTCGAAGAAACCGCGCGCATCGTTGCGCAGATCCGCACCCGCTGGCCCGCGGTGCGCATCGTGCTGCGCGCCGATTCGGGGTTTGCCCGCGACGCCTTGATGGGCTGGTGCGAGGTCAATGGCGTCGATTATTTGTTTGGCCTGGCCAAGAACCAGCGACTGGTCGCCGAGATTGCCGCCGAATTAGCTGCCGCCGAGGAGGAGAGCAAAGCCGGCGGCCAGCCAGCGCGGCGGTTCAAGGAATTCCAGTGGACGACGCGCGAGAGCTGGAGCCGCCAGCGGCGGGTCGTTGCCAAGGCGGAATGGACCGAAGGTGCGGCCAATCCGCGCTTTGTCGTCACCTCGCTGAGCTCCGAGGAGGCCGCGCCGCAGGGGCTCTACGAGGAGATCTACTGCGCCCGAGGCGACATGGAGAACCGCATCAAGGAATGTCAGCTGGACCTGTTTGCCGACCGTACCTCGTCGGCGACGATGCGCGCCAACCAGCTGCGCTTGTGGTTCGCCTCGATGGCCTATGTCCTGCTCTGCGCGCTGCGGCGCATTGCTCTGCAGCACACCCAACTCGCCAAAGCGACCTGCGGCACGATCCGCCTCAAACTGCTCAAGATCGGGGCGCTGGTGCGCACCAGCGTGCGGCGCATCAAATTCGCGATGGCCTCGGGCTACCCCTATCAGAGCGACTTCGCCCTCGCCCATGCGCAGCTGATCAAGGCTGCGGTGCGCTGACGAAACAGAGAGCGCCAGCAGCCATATTCGACCCCGCCAATCACTACACCACCCCTGTGCCCGCCAGGACTCGCACAGGTTGCAACCCTTCAGCGCTACAATGTCAGCGTGTAACCGCCACCGTTGTCCCTCAAATCTCCAATCGGTATGAGAAACCCGGGCTAGCTGTTCCTTCTGTGAGAGGGCCGGCAACACGCGAGGCTCGTCCTGCTCGAACAGGTCCGGCTGAATGCGTGCGTT
>DASXLF010000300.1:0-2003 GCA_036496405.1 Steroidobacteraceae bacterium
CGGGTCCTGCCTGATGGTGGCGCCCGTATTCTCCGGGCAGGCGGTTCCGACGCGCATCCGTATCGTGCTGGCAGGTGCCATCGCGATGATTCTGGCGCCGATGATCTCTATTCCGCCGCAGCTGGAGCCGTTCTCGATTGAAGGCCTGGTGGTGACGGCGCAGCAGGTCGTCATCGGAATTGCGCTGGGTTTTTGCCTGCAGCTGGTATTCGATGCCGTCACATTGGGCGGTCAACTCATCGCCAACAGCATGGGATTGTCCTATGCACTCACCGTCGACCCCGTTCGCGGCACCGGTACGACGGCACTGGGCGAGATGTACAGCATTTTTGCCACCTTGGTCTTTCTGGCCCTGAACGGCCACCTGCGCCTGATCGAAGTACTGGCCGATGGGTTTCGCACCCTCCCCGTGGGCAGTTCGGCATTCGGCAAGGCGGATCTGTGGCAGGTCGTAATTTGGGGCACCACTCTTTTCAGCGGGGCGCTGTCGATCGCGCTGCCGGGTATCACGGCGCTGCTGATCGTGAATCTGGCATTCGGCATGGTCAGTCGCGCCGCTCCGTCGTTGAACCTGATGGCTGTCGGCTTCCCGGTAATTCTGGTGTGCGGCCTGCTGATCCTGGTCGTGAGCGTGCCACAGCTTCTATCCGGATTTGAGCGGCTCCTGGCCGAGTCCTTCATGGTGTTGCAGGCCCTGTCCGGGGCGCGGATCTGACCATGGCAGAGAATGAAAACGGCCAGGACCGGACCGAACAACCTACTCACAAGCGCCTCGAAGAGGCGCGCAGAAGTGGTCAGGTTCCCCGCTCGCGTGAGCTGACGACGGCGGCCGTCGTCCTGGTCGCCGGACTGGGCTTGCGCTATTCGGGGGCCGGAATGGCCGCAGGCTTCGCCTCGCTGATGAAGTCCGGTCTGACCCTGTCGCGCGACCAGGCATTGGATGAGAACCTCCTGCTGCCCAATCTCGTGGCCCTGGCACAGCAGGGGCTGGTAGTGACCGGCCCGATCTTCGGACTGACGCTGGTCGCAGCACTGTTGAGTCCGCTGGCCATCGGCGGCTGGAACATGAGTTTCACGGCGCTAGTACCGGACTTTGCTCGGCTCAATCCGGTTGCCGGACTGCAGCGCCTGTTCTCGCTACGTGGTCTCGCCGAACTGGTCAAGGCCTACGCCAAATTCCTCCTGGTCGGCCTCATTGCCGTCATCTTCCTGCGTGCCAAGACTCCCGAGCTGCTGAGCCTGGGTAGTGAGCCATTGAACGTGGCCATGGCGCACGCCGTGAATCTCACCGGCAGTGCCCTGCTGGCGCTGTCCGGATCGCTGGCAATCATTGCCGGCGTCGATGTGCCGCTGACCTTGCGTCAATACATGAATCAGCTGCGCATGTCGCGCCAGGAAGTACGCCAGGAGCACCGCGAAAGTGACGGCTCGCCTGAGGTCAAGGGCCGTATCCGCCGCATGCAGCAGGATCTGGCGCGGCGCCGCATGTTGCAGGAAGTCCCCAAGGCCGATGTGGTGATCACCAACCCCACGCACTACTCGGTGGCGCTGCGCTATGACGAAAAACGCATGCGCGCACCAATCGTGGTCGCCAAGGGCGTGGACGAGGTCGCGGCCAACATCCGCAAGATCGCGGTCGAAAACAAGGTTCCGGTATTCGAAGCCCCGCCGCTGGCGCGCGTGTTGTTTCGTGATGTAGACCTCAACGCCGAAGTGCCCGCCTCCCTGTACGTGGCCGTCGCCCAGGTGCTCACCTATGTATTGCAGCTGCGCAGCCCGGCCATACAGGGCGCGGCCGGCCCCATCCGTCCCATGATCGATCCGACGATTGAGCAGACCAGGCACTAACTCATGGCTGACGCGGCAACTTCGAACAACCTTTCCATGCGCGACCTGCTGCGCGTCGGCATCGGCGTGCCCGTGGGCGTACTCGCGGTACTGGCGATGGTCGTACTGCCGCTGCCGCCCTTCGCGCTCGACGTGCTCTTCACGTTCAATATCGC
>DASXLF010000301.1:0-2306 GCA_036496405.1 Steroidobacteraceae bacterium
CCGCGAGCCCGATGTACAGGTGGGGCGTGTAGAAGTAACCCTCGGCGGTGCTTTCGAACTCGGTATATCGCAAAGCAAACCAGCCGACAGCCGCGCCAACGATAAGGCCGCTGGCGATGTACGCGATGGCAAGCGGTTGCAGGGGACGGATAAAGGTGAGGACCAGGCACAGGATGGTGAACAGTGCCATGAGGAAATACTGCCGTCCTGCGGTGAGGGTCTGCCGGCCGATGTTGCGCCGCACACGTCGGTAGATGCCGAGCACGACAATCGCCGTGACTGCGGCGGTCGTTGCCATATTGCTGGAATTGAGCATGGGCCCTCCGGTAAGTGCGCGCCATTATGCGCAAAATCACCTGTCGCGCGCAGCCATTGCGGCATTGCGCCGCGGCGGCTAGCCTTGCCGGCCGATTTGTTGTGTAACCCGCCCGGCCATGCTGAATTTCACCGATGTCACCCTGCGGCGCGGCCCCCGCGTCCTGTTCGCAGGGGCCACCTTCGGGCTGTTCCGGGGCGAGAAGGTCGGAATCACCGGCGAGAACGGCAGCGGCAAATCGAGCCTGCTGGGACTGGTGCGCGGGGAGTTGCATCCGGACTCGGGCAGTTTCGCGATGCCGCCGGGACTGGCCATCGCGCATGTTTCCCAGGAACTGCTGGCCACCGATCAGGCCGCCATTGAATTCATCCTCGACGGGGATCCGGAGCTGCGGATGCTGGAGCGCGAGATGGGCGCTGCCGAGGCCGTCGGGGAGGGGGTCCGTATCGGGGAACTGCACGCCCGCTATGCGGCAATCGGTGGCTACGAGGCCCGCAGCCGCGCGGCCCGGCTCATGCACGGACTGGGATTCACGACCGACGATGAAGCACGGCCGGTACGGGCTTTCTCCGGTGGGTGGCGGGTGCGACTGAACGTCGTACAGGCGCTGATGTGCCGCTCGGATCTGCTATTGCTCGATGAGCCCACGAATCATCTCGACCTTGATGCCATTGTCTGGCTGGAACGCTGGCTGGTCGAATATCCCGGCACCTTGCTGCTCATCGCCCACGACCGCGAATTCCTGGATCGCATCTGTGATCGGGTGGTCAACATCGAACACGCCAGGGCCCGGGCGTATCGCGGCAATTATTCCGCATTCGAGGAGCAGCGCGCCGCGGAGCTGGCCGAGCAGTCGGCGCTGTATACCCGTCAGCAGCAGCAGATCCGGCACATGGAGTCTTTCGTCGAGCGCTTTCGCGCTCAGGCCACGAAGGCGCGCCAGGCGCAAAGCCGCCTCAAAGCGCTGGAGCGAATGCAGCGCATCGCCCCGGCGCATGTGGACTCGCCGTTTGATTTCGAATTCCGGCAGCCCGATAAACTGCCGCGCCCACTGCTGGCGCTGGAGAATCAGTCGGCCGGCTACGATGAACGCGTGCTGTTGCAGAAAGTCGCCCTGAGCGTTTCGCCCGGCGCGCGGATTGCCCTGCTGGGTCGCAATGGAGCCGGCAAGTCCACGCTCATGAAGCTGCTGGCCGGGGAACTTGCGGCCTTGTCGGGCACACGCACCGAAGCGCGCGATCTGGCGCTGGGCTATTTTGCGCAGCACCAGCTCGAGCAGCTGGCGAGCGCAGACTCACCGCTGGTCAATTTGAAGCGGCTGGGAGGTGCGCTGGCGACGCGCGCCACCGAGCAGGAGTTGCGCGACTTCCTGGCCGGCTTCGGTTTTGCAGGCGAGCGGGTGTTCGAACCGGTTGCGCCATTCTCCGGAGGAGAGAAGGCCCGCCTGATGCTCGCCATCGTCACATTCCGCAGACCGAATCTGCTGCTGCTCGATGAACCGACCAATCACCTGGATCTGGAAATGCGCCAGGCACTCGCCGTCGCGCTGCAGGACTATGCCGGCGCGGTGATCCTGGTGTCGCATGATCGGCATCTGCTGCGTACCGTGGCGGACGAGTTCTACGTCGTGGATGGCGGGCGCGTGCAGCCCTTTGATGGGGACCTGGAGGACTACGCGCAGTGGTTGACTGCGCAGGCCAGTGCAAGTCGTGCGCTCGATAGCGCGCAGGGCGCGGCGGACGCATCAGCCACGGATTCGGCACAGATGCGTCGTCAGCGGCGGCGCGAAGACGCGCAACGCCGCGCGGCCTTGAGTCCGCTCAAGGCGCAGCTGGCAAAACTGGAGCAGCAGCTGGATGCCCTGGCGCGCGAAACCCAGCAGGTGCAGGCGGCGCTGACCGCACCGGAACTGTATACCGATGGCGCCAAGACCCGTCTGCGCAACCTGCTGGACAGGCAGATCGAGCTGGCACGGGATACCGAAAGGGTC
>DASXLF010000302.1:0-4034 GCA_036496405.1 Steroidobacteraceae bacterium
CAAGAGTAGCCAGCGCCTCCTCGGTGCGCCCGAGAGCGTTGAGTACCAGGCTATAATTGAGCAGCACCTCCGGCGATTTCGGCCGCGCAGCCAGGGCCCCCGACATCAGCCGCAGCGCGCCCGGGGCGTCGCCCTGTTGCAGCTTGATGAGGCCCAACATGTGCAGCGCCTCGAAATAATCGGGGCGCAGCGCCAGCACCTGCGAATAGAGCTGTTCGGCCTGCGGCAGTTTGCCCTGCCGCTGCATCTCGAGCGCGCGCTGAATCGTCTGCGGAAGGTTAATTGTTTTCGACGATTGCAGGAGTGCCATGAGTTCCCGATTGCCGCGATCCACAAGGGAAAGGGCGGATTGGACCGCCCTGCGCACGTTTGCCGCATTTCCTACCGCGGATTTCGTTAAGCGACCATTAACCATGGCGATTAACTGAACCGTAGGAGCCGTACGGGATATTGCGCACCACCGTTCACGGGGAACGGGGAACGATCCAGGAAGGATTTGTACGATGAGTGGTATTACGCTTTCGGCAGGTGTGCGCCAGAACCTGCTGTCGCTGCAACAGACGGCGAAACAACTGGCCACAACGCAGAACGCGCTGGCGACGGGCAAGAAGGTGAACTCGGCGCTCGACAACGCCAACGAATACTTCACCTCGCAGGGCCTTACCAACCGCGCCAACTCTTTGAGCGGCCTGCTCGACGGCATCACGAACGGCATCAACACCATTCAGGCGGCCAACAACGGCATCACCGCGATCACCAAGCTGGTGCAGTCCGCCCAGTCGCTGGTCACCCAGGCGCAGCAGACCTCGGACACCTCGGTCCGGGCGAGCCTCGCCACGCAGTACGGCCAGATCCTGACGCAGATCGACCAGCTGGCCGGTGACTCTGGTTACAACGGCACCAACCTGCTGAGCGGCAACAGCCTCACCCTGACGCTCAACGAAACCGGCACCTCGACTGCCACGGTTGCCGGCGTCACCGATACTTCTGCCGGCCTCTCGATCGCGGCCGCGCAGAGCTCATGGGCTGGCTCGACCGACATCGCTGCGGCGGCGACCCTGCTGACCGCCGCTTTGACCACCCTGCAGTCACAGTCGGCCTCATTGAGCTCGAGCCTGTCGACCATCCAGATCCGGTCGGACTTCACGAGCGCGACGATCAACACGCTGCAGACCGGCGCCGCGGCGCTGGTGACGGCCGACAGCAACGAGGAAGGCGCGAACTTGCTGGCCCTTCAGACCCAGCAGTCGCTGTCGACCACGGCATTGTCGCTGTCCGCGCAGTCCGATCGAAACGTGCTCAAGCTGTTCGGCGGATAACGCTTCCGCTACCAGTGACGGTTATGCGACGGCGGGGCCAAAACCCCGCCGTCGTCGTTTTAAGGAAGCCTTTACCTAATCCCGCAACCATGCACGCTGGCAGTGTGGCGGAGCCTCCATGGCCCTCAAAGTCGAGCTAAAGCCCGGCGAGCGCATTTTGATCGGCGAATGCGTCGTCACCAATGACGATCAGCGCACGCGCCTTCTGATCAAAGGCGCGGCGCCGGTGTTGCGCGAAAAAGATATAATGACCACGCAGCTCGCCGACACCCCGGCCAAGCGCATCTATCTCGCCGTCCAGTTGATGTACACCTCGCGCGATCCGCGCGATCATCACGATGTTTATTTCGCGCTGATGCGCGACATCGTGCAGGCAGCTCCAAGCACCTGGCCGCACATCGAGACTATCAATAATCATATCTTAAGAGGCGAATTGTATAAGGCATTGAAACAATCACGAAAATTAATTGACTACGAAGAGGAGCTGTTCCGCAATGCAACACGCCGCGCAGGCCTACAAAAACGTAGCAAAGGAAACGGCCAGCGCGCGTGACCTGGAAGCTTCGCTTCTGCTCAAATCGGCCGCCCAGTTCCAGGCTATCCGCGACGGCTGGGATCGGCGCAAGGTCGATCTCAACGACGCGCTGTTGTTTAACCGCAAGCTGTGGACGTTTTTTATCGACGCCGTGACGCGCGAGGACAATCCGCTGCCGATCGCGATCCGGCAGAATCTCGCGAGCATTGGTTTGTTTGTGATCGGCCGCACGATCAATCTTACCAGCAATCCTCAGCCCGACGGGCTGGGTACGCTGATCAACATCAATCGCAGAATTGCCTCGGGCCTGCGCAACTCGCCATAAAGGCTTGCGCAGCCGGCGCCGTCAGGCGACCGGGCCCAGATAAGCGAGCAGGTTGATCTGTGACAGCCGCGCCGTCGTCGACAGCGAGGCCGAGAGGATCGTCTGCAGCGACAGGATCTGCGCGCCAACCTCGGTCGTATCGACGCCCTGGATCGACTGCAGCATATTGGTCAGCGTGTTCGACGTCTGCGCGTGCTGGTCCTGCGCCGCGATCATGGCGTTCTGCGCATTGGCGAGGCTCGCCTCGATGTCAGTGATGTTCTGCACGCCGGACGGGACGCTGATCGCCGCGTAGACGCGCTGGCTCAGCGCGCTGTAGCTCGCCGCAGCATTGGGGTCGCTGGTCGAATAGCTGGTCGCCGCCAGGGCCGCGACGTTCTGCACGAGCCAGCGAATGCCTTGCTCGTTCGCCTGGGCGCCGTAGGCGACGCTCATCGTCGGATCGATGCGGGCGGTGGCACTCGACCTGATCGAGCCGGTCGCGCTGTTGCCGGTGTACCAGAACACGGTATTGGCGCTTGTTCCGGCAACCAGCGCCGTCGCGGTCGCCGGCGCGCCGGAAACCCGCATCGGCGGATCGTCGAAAAAATTATCGGCGGCAGCCAAGGCAGAGGCGGCCGACAGCGTGGTGCTGCCGATCTGGGCAACGCCCGCGGTCAGCGCCGCCTGCAGGTTCGCCGCCGTCGCCGCCGGCGTCGCGCCGATGCTGAACTGGTTGGCGCCGGGCGTCGCCGAGGTCGTGGCCTGAAGCTGCAACGTTTGGGCGCTGCCGTCGGGCAGGGTGAGGGTGAAGGTGACCGTGTCGCCGTTATTCGGGTTGCCCCCGCTCAGATCGATACCAATGGCGGCCGGAGAGCCGCTGGGACCGGTGACGACGGCATTCGTCAGGGTCGCGGAAACCGCGGCAAGCTTGAGGCCGAACGGCGAGCCGGCGGCGTCCTCACTCACCGACACCGTCGCCCCCGCAGCAGGAGGGATGACCAGACGGCCGAGCCCATCTGCGCCAAGGTCGGCCTGGCTGCGTTCGCTGATCACTTGCCGCAGTCCCGCGGCGGCGCCATTGCCGTTCAAAATATGGTCGGAGATGTCGACCGACGGCTGATTGAGCGCGCTGCCAGAAAACAAATAGCCATTGCCGCCCTGGGTGTTGAGCGCACTCAGCATCTGATTGAGCGCATCGGCGGCGCTGCTCTGTACCGTTGTCTGCCCGCTGCCGCCGATCGTAAAACTCGACTGTTGCACGGCCGACGCCTGCACCGTAGCCGCGGTCTTGGCGACCAGCTGCAACACCTGCTGCTGGAGACTGACGTTGGTGCCGACGCTGGTCATCGTCTGGTCGTAGCTGCTCAATGCGGCAAGCTGTGCGTTGAGCGCAACAGCGATGCCGCTTTGCGCGCCGAGACCGCCATAGGTATCCGATTTTTGCCCGCTGCTGAGCTGCTGCTGCAGCGTGGTGAGCCGCTTGTTGATATCGAGCACCGACTGGATGAGCGGTGCAAGGTTTGCTGAAACGCCGGTCACGCTCATGCCGTCCTCACATCTGCATCAACACGTCGAGCATGGCTTTCACCCTGGCCATCACCCGCGCGTTGGCGCCATAGTTGTTTTGCAGCGTGAGCAGGTTGGCCATTTCGGTGTCGATATTGACCGCCGACGACTGGTTGAACCGCGTCTGCAATGCATTGACGACGATGTCCTGACCCGCTTGCAGATTGTTCGCAGCCGTTGTCGCCAGGCTCTGCGTACTCACGACCTGGCTCAGAAAGGCCGACAGCGTACCCTGGTAAGGCGACGAGGCGCTGCCAATTCCAGTCGCGGCCGAGAATTGCAGCGAGGCGCTGGTCAACTGGTCGTA
>DASXLF010000303.1:0-14644 GCA_036496405.1 Steroidobacteraceae bacterium
GACGCTCTGTGATTGCGGGTCGAAGATCACCTGCGCTACGCCGCGTTCGAGCTGGTCGATGACGTGCGCGACTTTTTCGTCCAGGGTGAAATCCCGGGCGCCGTACTCCGTGCCTTCGCGCAGCACAAAGGCTTCGATCACCGCGCGCAAGGTTTGTGGCGGCAATTGCGAATGCGGCACCACCAGCGCCTCGCCCGGCTGGTCCATCACGGCACCGGGCCCGATCGCAAACGCAGCCAGTCCGAGTGCTGCATTTCATAGATCACGTTCAGATTGCTGGGCTCGCCGTAATAGCTGATGGCAGCCTCGCCGGTCAGGGTCGCTCCCAGCTTCTGCATGGCCATGCGCGAGCGCAGGTTATTCGCGCCGACGTGAAACACGACGCAATCGACGAATCGAAACGCATGGTCGAGCATCAGCGTCTTGAGCGCCCGATTGTAGCCGCGACCCCAGTGGCTCCTGGCGATGAAGGTGTAGCCGATCGCGATGCGGCGCGCGTCCTCATCCCTATCGTAATAGCGCGAGCTGCCGAGAATGACATCGCTCCGGGCATCGCGAATCAGCAGCGCACCGCCCGATTCCATCGCTCCCTTGAAATAGTTGGCGAAAACCTCGCGCTGGTAGCGTTCGCGGCTCGGATGCTGCTCCCAGATCAGGGGATCGGATGCCACCGCATACAGCGCCTCGAAGTCCGCGCTGCGCAAGGGCCGCAGGCTGATCTGCTGACTTTCGAGGCTGGGCTGCAGTTCGAACGGCATGGAGCCCAGTATAAGTCGCGGCTATAGCTGGCATTTGCCCTGCTTGAGAGCCATAGCGGCACTGCAATTCATATTAGAGCCGGCGCCAGCGGGTGCTTCTTTCGCCGCCGTGCAGTTGGTTCTACAATGGCCTCGGCAGCCGCCCTTCCAAGACGGCAATTCTTACCAAAAGACGGCAGGGGGGAACTCATGTCCGCAAATTTCCTGGATCGTCAATCCACGATTGCGCCGCCCGGTTACAACCGTTTCCTGGTACCCCCGGCCGCCCTGGCCGTGCATCTCTCGATTGGCCAGGCCTACGCCTTCTCGACCTTCAACCTGCCCTTGTCCAAGCTCATTGGTTTGAGCAAGTCGGCGCCTGGGGATTGGACGCTGGCAGAGCTGGGCTGGATCTTTTCACTTGCCATCGTGTTCCTGGGACTTTCCGCGGCCGTGTTTGGACGCTGGGTCGAGTCCGCCGGTCCACGCAAGGCGATGTTCGTCGCGGCGCTATGCTTTGGCGGCGGCTTCCTGATCTCGGCGTTGGGCATCTCGCAGCACCAGATTTGGCTGTTGTATCTCGGCTATGGCGTGCTGGGCGGCTGCGGGTTGGGCATTGGCTATATCTCGCCGGTATCGACGCTGATCAAATGGTTTCCGGACCGCCCCGGCATGGCCACCGGCATGGCCATCATGGGCTTCGGCGGCGGCGCGTTGATTGCGGCGCCGTTATCCATCCTGTTGATGGCGCACTTCAAAACCGCCACATCCAACGGCGTGCTGGAAGCGTTCGTGGCCATGGGCGTGATTTACTTTATCTTCATGTCGATCGGCGCAGTGGTGGTAAGGGTACCGGCCGATGACTGGAAACCCGCCGGATGGGAGCCCTCGGCGCATCCAAAAAAACTCGTGACCTCAGCCCATGTGGCGGTCGATGTCGCCTGGCGCACGCCGCAGTTCTGGCTGCTGTGGTGGGTGTTGTGCCTGAACGTGACCGCGGGTATTGGCGTGCTGGGGCAAGCCTCGCCGATGATCCAGGAGATGTTCACTGGCCGGGTGACGCCCGCGGCGGCGGCCGGCTTTGTCGGCCTCATGAGCCTGTTCAACATGGGCGGGCGGTTCGTCTGGGCATCGGTGTCCGACTATATCGGTCGGCGCAATACCTACATGGTGTTCTTCGTGCTCGGCATCATCCTTTATTCGCTGGTGCCGACAACCGGCAGAATCGGCTCCGTGGCCCTGTTCGTCGGCTGCTTCCTGATCATCATTTCCATGTATGGCGGCGGCTTCTCGACCGTGCCGGCGTATCTGCGTGATGTCTTCGGCACCATGCACGTGGGTGCGATTCATGGCCGCTTGCTGACCGCGTGGTCGGCAGCCGGCATTTTCGGGCCGGTGCTGGTGAACTACATCCGGCAGTTTCAAATCGAGCACGGCGTGCCCAAGGCGCAGGCCTACTCCATCACGATGTACATCATGTGCGCGCTGCTGGTGGTGGGACTGATCTGCAATGTGATGATGCGGCCGGTCGAAGACCGCCACCATTACCGCGCGGCCGGCGCGGCGCCAGTGCCGGGGAGGAGCTAGTCATGGGCGTACGATTCGTAGTGTTGTGGCTGATCGTCGGCGTGCCCCTGGCCTGGGGTGTCTACAACACTTTGCTCAATGCGATGAAGCTGTTCCAGTAGGGGACGTTCAGGCAAGCGGCAGGTGATGCGGCCGCACGAGCATGTGCCAGTCCTGATGCTCTTCGAGTATCAGGGCCAGAGCCGCCTCGATCGAGGCCTTGAGCGTGTGCATGTCCGCATTCTGGATGCGGTCGATTGCCCCCTGCAGATCCACGACCAGTCGCTCGGAGGTAGCTCCCAGCCGGTAGGCTTCCGACTGCGCCAGCGCGCCATGCAATGAGGCGCCGAGCGCGGGGAAGAAGGTCGTGATCAGCGACAACCACAGCGTGTGCAGCAGCAGGTGAATCAGCGCACCGACCGCGGTGAGTCCGAATAGCCAACTATTGAGACCATGCACGCGATGCAACAGCGCGTGTTGTTTGATCGCGATGGCCTGATGGTAGTGTTTCTGTCCCGCCAGTACCTCGATGGTCCAGCGCGCGTAGTTCGTACGGAAGGCCGGATCTTCCCACGCGTGCTGCAGTAGTGTCCGCGCCAGTGGTTCATGACGCGCGCAGAGCGCAGCGACATCGTCTGCGCCGCGAAGGTGCTGGCCGGGATCCAATACCCGCAGGTACCAGTTGGCTTCGTGCTGCGGCTGACTGAAGTCGAGCAACGGCGCCAGCAAGGGCAAATACCAACTCAGTTCCGCGGTCGTGCGCGCACGCAGCCACTGACCCTGCCAGTCGCGCCGGATACCGAGCCAGTAGATCGCACTCACGCTGCCGATGACGATTACCTCACCGATGGCCCAGAGCCCCGAGTAGGGATGCAGCGCATGTCCGGAGCTGTCCCAGCCGAGAGCCAGCGGCAGCACCGCAAACAGCACCGCCAGCGCGCTCAGCAGATAGATGGCCCAGAAGCCGCTGCGATAACGATGTCCGAAATGCATGGCGCGTGCATCGAAGCGCCGGTAATCGGGCGCGATGGCTTCGATCAACGGCAGCAGTTGTGCTGGCGGTCGCGGCGTCACCGGCGCCGCCGGCATCGGCAGGCGCGTACCCATCAGCAGTAGGCGTTGGATGGCCTGATGCAGAGCCATGTCAGTCGACGATTTCGTAGGTGATCATGAATATGGCATGGCTGACTATGCCCAAGCTGCCATCGCCGTAATCGACCAGCCAGTCGCCCTCGCGACCGGTGAGCTGTGATTGTCCATCTGCCAACAACACGTTGAACGCCTGGTTCATGCGCACCGCCACGATGCGATTGGGCAGGCTGACATAAGTGCCCGGGGCGCCGTCCTGCGTCGGCGGCACCGGCCGGTATTTCTGGCCGAAGTGCGCGCGCGACACGCGCCAGCGCTCGCCGGCAATGCCGGTAATGATGGCGTCCCCGGGTTTGGCGTGTACCAGGCCCTCGGCGGTCTGGACGGTGCAGGCCGTTGGCGTGAAGCTGACCTGAATTTCGCGCTCAAGCTTGCGCGCGATCACGCGACGCGGGTCATCGGCAATTGGACTGGCGTGGCCAGGCTGCGCGCTCGAGCGAAACAGCAGCGGCGAGGAATTCACCCGTGGGTCCGCAGCGCCTCGTGAACGCGCTGGCGCCATTGCTTCACGTCGTGCAGCCCCTGCAAGGCCTGCGGGGTGTTATCGAGCAGTGCTGCGGCTTCGCGCAGCAAAGCCGCGCTTTTGTTGTGCTCGCTGAGTGCCTGTGCAAACAGGGCGCCGGCTAATTCGACCGGTTGCCACAGGTCGCCATGGTTGCGGGCCGCCAGTTCGCGCTCAAACTTAACCACTGGCGTAATCACTTGCGAAGCCGCGTCCAAGTGGCCTTGGCGCGCCAGCGCCATCGCCAGCCAGGTGGATTTCTCCGCCATATCGCGCCGATCGTTGACTGCCTCGGTCAGGTACTGCTGGCGCGCATCGATGGCTACGCGCTCGGCACGCTCAGCGGCGGCGTAATTGCCGAGCTGGTACTCCGCGTGGCCGGCCACATCGGCGGCACTGAACAGGGCGATGTATTTCTGCACTTTCTGGAATGCACTCTCAGGCTTGGAGGCCTGCAGCTGCTCGACCACCTGCGAGTCGATGCGGCGCGCGGTCTCGTTGTCGTCCCGTGCCAAGGCGATGACCGCCGCGGAATGCTTTTCCAGTGAGTCGAAAATAATGGTCGACATGCTGCCAGTCCGTTCGCTTTGGCGCAGCTTGGCCAGGTACGGTGCTTCCGTGGCCAGGGTCGCCGCCGCCCCGGCGGCATCGCCGAGCTGCACCTGAGGAGTAATGGCCACTACCGCCTGGTAGGAATAGAGAATGACCTGTGCGGCTCCGGCCGAGGCAGCCTTGCCAAAATCCTCCAGCTGATTGCGGTAGTACGGCAACGCCTCGCGCAGATGGCCGGAGGCCCAGAGGTTATCGCCCACTTCCTGGTCGGCGACACCCATGTTGTTGGCGCTCACGGCGCTGTTCGGGTCGAGACTCATCAGTTCACGCGAGACCTGTTCATCGCGCCTTGCGAACCGCAGCGCTTCGCCGGGGTTCAGGTCATTATCGGCCACATTGGCGAGCGTGCCGAAGATGACTTGTTCCGCGTGCAGCGCCATGCGGTAACCAGGCCGCTGCGCCAGTACCTTGTCGGCCAGGGCAACGGCAGCTTCACCGCTGCTGCGCGCCTCATCGTTGCGGCCGAGATTCTGCAGCGCCTCCACCAGCCAGGCCGTGGCTTCCGCGTACACGACCGCCATTTCAATGTTCGACATCCCCGGGCCGCCCAGCTCCGTGGCCAGCTGCATGGCCTTGTGCTCGGTGCGCACCGCATCCTCGTTGAGATTCTCGTTGACCTGCTCGAACCCGAGTCGTCCGAGCACCTCGGCGTAGCCGCGCCGCGCCGCCACCGAGGAGTGCGCCGCCTCCGCCAGGGGTTGCAGCAGATCGGCGGATCGCTTGCTCAATCCCGGTCCGGCCGGGTCGTTGCGATTATCCAGAATCATGGCCTGTGTCGCATAGGCCAGCGCCAGAATGATGGTTGCGGCCTCTGAGTGATCGCCCGCGCGGCGTTGCTGCTCGAGCAATTGTGCGGCTTCGGTGGCGTTGGCGGTGCCGGTATCCAGGTCGCCCAAGGCGCGCATGGCTCGCGCGTGATGCACCATCGCCAGTGCGGCATTGCGCGTGGTCTGCGCACCCCTGAGTGCCGGCGGCAGGGCGTGAAAGTAGTCGATTTGGCGTTGGGTGAATTCCGCCACGACGTCCAGGCGTCCGAAGCTTTCCAGCTCGCGCACAAAATCGTCGGTCAGGTAGCCGAGCAGTTGCTCAGAGCCCGCGCGCGCCTGCTCGGCTTCGGCGCGGGTGTGCTCCGCCAGCTGCTCGGCGCGGTGCGCGCGCTGGGAATTGAAAAAGGCCAACAATGCCGCCACCACGGCACCGATTGCCAGCACGATGCACACGCTCGCGACCTGGCGCGCGCGCACCAGCGCGTGCCGGGCCGCGAGCTCGCGCGCGCGCTGTTCGGCCAGCAGCCGGTCGGTGGCCTCGCGCGCTTCGCGCTCGCGCCGCTGATCGCGGCTGTCCTTGACCACGCCGCAGAGCACATCGTGCGTGAGCTCCACGCGGCGCACATCCAGACGCTCCTCGATGCGCAGCAGCCGGCGATTGACCAATACCGCAAGGGTGTCTGGACCCGCGCCAGCACTCTTGAAACTGCTGAGCAGCTTCTCCTCGGCGACGTTCTCGCGATAACCCGAGGCGGTGAGTAATTCGTCTTCGATGATGCGGCGTACCGCCGGCGGCTGGTCGGCCAGCGAGCGCTCGTAGAAATTACCGAGAATACTGGCGTGCGAGCCGGCGAGTAGATCGAGGGAGATTTCGTTGCGGCCCTGGGCGATGCGGGTATCGTTGAGCTCGCGGCAAATCAGGCTCAACAGCGATGGCTCGACTTCGGCATTGGCGATCTCGGCGCCGCCGGCGACGAAGCGCACGATGGCGGCCGCAACCTCTTCGGTGACCAGGCGCTTGCCGGGCAGCATGACGGCGGCCAGTGCCTGCGGCCCGGTCATTGGTGCCAGCCGCAGGCGGTTTTGCGTGATGCTCGGCATGGCCGCTTTCAGGCCTTCCAGCGGTGCCAGATAATCCTCGCGCAGCGCGATCACCACGCGATAGTCGCTGCGCGAGAAGTCGAAACGCTCGGCGGTGGAGTCGTCCTGCTCGAGCTTGGCCTCGAGCTCCCTGGGCGGGCGGTTTTCCACCAGATCGGCGAGATCGGCGATGAAGCGCGCGGCGCGCGCGCGTCCGAAGTCATCGAGCTGTGCCAGCGTAAAGATCTCCTCGAACTGATCGAAGATCAACAACGGGATCAGGTTCGCGCCCGAAGCATCGCGCAGCACGTCGCCGCGATGATGCAGGAACTCCCACAGCGACTCGCCCTCGACCGCTACCCCCGCCTGCGTCCACTGGCCGGAGTTGCTGGCGGTGCGCGCGATCGCCTGCTTGATCTGTTCCGCGGGATCCGGTGCCTCGCGCGCATAGTCGATCCGAACGTATACCGGACAATAGCCTTGGGCGCGCAGGCGCGGCACCAGGCCGGCGCGCAGGATCGAGGTCTTGCCCAAACCCGACTGGCCGAACAGTACGGTCAGCAGCTTGCGCTGCACGCGCCGCGCGAGCTCGGCGACCTCTTCCTCGCGGCCATAGAAGTACTGCCGCGTCTCTTCGGTGAACGACGCCAGGCCCAGCCAGGGATTGCGTTCGTCGATGGTGGTCTGCGGTTGGGCGTTCATTACTGGCGCGGCCGCAGAAAATCCGCCACGCGCTGTGCAAACTCATTCGGCACCACGCCACCCGGCAGATGGGTGAAATGCAGCGCCTTGAATCTGTCCGGCACCAGCGCGTCGCCTGCAGCGGTGGCATCGATGCTCACCGGTAGGATGAACAGGGCGCCATCGGCCATGTTGCGCACCCGGTCCATGGCGTAACTCCACTCACGGCGGAAATAGCCCTCAAGCCGGCGCTGTGTCGTGGCCGATATCACCGGTATGAAATACGAGCAGCGGGCGATGTTGCGCTGGATCTTGCGATCGTAGTCGTCGCCCACTTCCAGCCGATCGATATCAAACCAGGTGGTGACGCCAGCGGCCTCCAGTCCGGCCTTGATCTGCTGCACGGCGGGCAGGTCTTCGCGCGCATAACTGATGAATACCGCGTTGTCGGGCATTTCTCGCGCCGGTGGCAGAAAGCGCGCGGTGCTGAGGGTCGCAGCCGCCGCGGCCGCGGGTTTGCGGCGCGACTGCCAGCGTTGATGCAACTCATCGACGAATCGCTCGGCGCCCATGTAAATGCGCGTGCGCACGCTGACCTGTTGCAGAAAGGCCATGAGACGCTCGTCCTGGCCAGTATGGTCATCGGCCATGACTTCGCCGACGTCGCGCGGGTCGGACAGGCGCTGGCGTTTCGCCATGCGCAGGAACAGTCGCGCCAGCCAGTTGGTGAAATTACTGCCGATGAACAGCAGATGATTGTGCTCCAGTTCGTGGAACAACTTTTCCGGCGCCAGATGCTCATTCTGCAGCGCGCAGATGAATTCCAGCAGATCCTCGTCCGACAGCACATAGGTGGGCGATGCCGAGACGCGCCCGAACAGATGGTAGACCAGCGGCCGTTGCAGCCGATCGCGCTCCGAGGGCAGGTCGGCGATGCGATTGGGCGCGTACGACAGCACGTCCGTCGATGGCGCGCCAGCGAACCGCTCCAGGTTGATGGCGTTTTCGAGCAGTGCATCGCAGGTGGTGGAGACGAACAGATCGAAGTCGGTGATCGCCGCCAGTTGCCGCAGCGCCCGCGGCGCCTCGAACGGTGCCTCCTTGAGGATGCTACGTACGCGAACGTAGGCCTCCTCGCGCCGGCCGCGAGCGGCGAGGAACCAGCAGATCACATCGTTTAGCGTGTAGCCCGGGGGCAGATCCGCGGTGTCGACGTTCAATCGGGCCGCGAGTTTCTCGGCCAGCCAGTCATACAGCAGTCGCGGGCCGCGGTCGGTCGTGACCTGCAGCAGCTCGGGTCCGACGATCGGAATGACCCGGCGCTCCTCGATGAAGCTCAGCAGGTCATCCCAGGCATCGTCATCGAGGGTGCTGATCGGCACGCGGGCCGTCGAAGCATTTGTCATTTTCGGCCTACTCCCGCGTGGCAGTATAGCCAAGCTCAGTACCGGCAACACTCGCTATCTCACGGCGGCTTCGCTACCGTGCACTGCCATGCCAACAGGGCTTTCGCAGACGGACAGCGCCCGGGCGCTGCTGGATGTCAACCGCCGCTTCTACGAGCGGCTGTGGTCCGGCGCCCGGCTGGTCGAGCCGGAGCGATTTAACACTTGGCCGCTGGTGCAATCGCTGCTGCCTGAAGGAAACCGGCGGCTCGAGGTTGCACCCGGACTGCGGCCGCGTCTGCCGATCGAGGGCACTCAATTCGTGGACATCAGCCGGCAGGCGCTGGCGAAGCTGGGCGGGCGCGGTGCCCAGGTAATCCTGGGGCAACTAACCCGGCTGCCGTTTGGCGATGCCGCGTTTGATCTGGTGTGCGCGCTCGACATCATTGAACACGTCGAGGACGAGGACGGTGCATTGTCGGAATTGTCGCGTGTGGCCAAGCCCGGCGCCGCGCTACTGCTGTCAACGCCATTGCATCCCTCGATGTGGAGCGCATTCGACGAGTTCGTCGGCCACAAGCGCCGCTACGAGCCGCAGCGCCTGGCGGAAAAGCTGGCACAACACCATCTCACGCTCGAGCGCAGTGCCGTGTACGGCATGGCGCCGCGTTCCTCGCGCCTGCTCAATCTGGGCATGTGGTGGCTCACGCACCATCGCGAGCGTGCGATGTGGTGGTACAACCAGGTATTCATGCCGCTGGGCGTGCACTTTCAGAAGGCGTTGCGGTGGTCGTCCGGCATGATCGCGACCGAGGGAGTGGATGAGGTACTGCTGGTATGCCGCAGACAGGCGCGCTGATGCAGCCCAGCAGCTATGCCGCACTGCCGCCGCAATTTTACACGCGGCTCAGGCCGACACCGGTCGCCAGGCCGCGCCTGATCCAGTTCAATCGCGCACTGGCTGCGCACCTGGGGCTGGATCTGGATACGGCCGATGCCGACACGCTGGCCACGATCTTCAGCGGCAATGCGCTACTGCCGGGCGCGGATCCGATTGCCACGGCCTATGCCGGCCATCAGTTCGGCCATTTCGTACCGCAGCTGGGCGATGGGCGCGCCATCCTGCTGGGCGAAGTGCGCGATCTCGCCGGGGTGAGCCGGGAAATACAGTTGAAAGGTTCCGGCCGCACGCCCTATTCGCGCAATGGCGATGGCCGCGCGGCGCTCGGTCCGGTACTGCGCGAATATGTTCTAAGTGAAGCCATGCACGCGATGGCCATTCCGGCGACGCGCGCGCTGGCGGCGGTGCTGTCCGGTGAGGGCGTCGTGCGCGAACAGCGTCTGCCGGGAGCCATCCTGACGCGAGTGGCGGCCAGCCACGTGCGCGTGGGCACATTCCAGTTTTTTGCATCGCGCGGGGACGTCGAGGCCACGCGACGTCTGGCCGATTATGTGATTGATCGCTTATACCCGCAGGCCCGATCGGCTGATATGCCGTATCTGGCGCTGCTGCAGGCCGTTGTGGAACGGCAGGCTTTTTTGATCGCGCACTGGATGAACGTGGGATTCATCCATGGCGTGATGAACACGGACAACATGGCGCTTTCCGGTGAAACCATAGACTTCGGGCCCTGCGCCTTCATGGACAGCTATGACCCGGCAACGGTTTACAGTTCCATCGATAGCTTTGGCCGCTATGCCTTCGCCAACCAACCGCGAATCGCGCAGTGGAACCTGGCTCGGTTCGCGGAAACACTGCTGCCGATATTCGCTGGCTCTCCCGAACGCGCACTCGAGCTGGCGGGCGAGGCGGTCAGCGCTTTTTCACCGCGCTACGAGGAGCACTGGCTGGCCGGTGTACGCCGCAAGCTCGGGCTGGCCGAGGCCGAACCGGGCGATCGTGATCTGGCGCGGGATCTGCTCGCCGCCATGCACGCCAATCAGGCCGATTTCACACTTACGTTCCGCGGCTTGGCCGAGGCGCAGGAGTTGCCGGCCGATCCGGCCGTACGCCGCTTGTTCGCTGACCCTGCCGCCTATGATCATTGGGCGCTAAAGTGGCGAGCGCGGCTGGAGCGCGAGACGCCGCCGCCGAGCGTGCGCGCCGAGGCCATGGGCGCGGTCAACCCGCTATTCATTCCACGCAACCATCGGGTCGAGCAGGCCATCAACGCAGCGATCGAGCGCGAAGATTTCTCGCCGTTCGTTGAACTGCTGTCGGTAGTTACACGACCGTACCAGCCGGCGAATGCGCTGGTGGCCTATACCAACCCGCCGCAGCCCGAAGAACGCGTGCTGCAGACGTTCTGCGGCACCTGACCGCAGGCGCGTCAAGGTGGCGGCGAGGCTTGAGCGGTGGGCGGTGGTGTGGGCGCTGGCGTTGCTGTTGACGCCGCGGGCGCGGGCGCGGGCGCGGGCCCGGGACCGGCATCATTGGTCTGTGCCGCGGCGTGGCGCGCCGGCGCGCGCGCGGCTTCATCGGCGGAAGGCGCCAGCTGTTGCATTCCGAGCGCGGCGGTATTGATCGCCGAAGGATCGTCACGCAGTTTGACGTACAGCGGACCCGCGGCGGGATGCGGTACGGGCAGGGCCGAGCCCGGAAAGCCGTCCGGCACCTGTACCGCGTGATCGAACTGCGCGTTGCCGGAGACGGAATCAACCAGATATAGATTCGAGCCCGAGAGTTTGCAGGCCAGCTCGGGAGTTGCGGGACACTTCAGATCCCTGAGTACGGGCAGGCGCACCAGGGTGGCCAATGGCTGCCAATCACCCGTCACACCACCGCTGGTGACGCGAAACTGCAGTGGCCCGGAGGCCGAGGAGCCAAATGCTTTGGCCGGGTCGAGCGCGGCCACTGCCACGCTGGCGTTCTGCAACGTCAGCCCGCCGTTACTCAGGCTGAGCGTGGTGGTGAAGGATTCGTCCGCCGTCGCGACTTCAATATTCTCATCGCGAGTGAAAGTCGCGGGCGATTGCGCATGCACGGAGAAAATGAACTTCGCATCCTGCGGCAGATCGTTCTGATTTGAGAGTTCGATATTGCTCTGGGCGCTCGAGGGCGAGGGCTGCACGCTGGTGCCGATCAGGCGCACGCTCGGCCGCGGGGGCTGCACGGAAACGGCGAGGTCAAACACGCGTCCATCCTTGAGCGTCACCTGCGCCGTTACATCCTGCGGCGTCAGCGCGGCAGCCGCCTGCGCGTCCTGCGCCAGCATCGGCAGTTCGTCACCGGTTTTGCTGGTCGCGAGCTTTCCGGGTGCGAACGCAATGCCTTTAACCGACAGACTGGAGACCTCATCCAGACGGCTGCCCTTCAGCACACCGCGCGAGTCTCCGGCATGGACGATAAAACTGTCCAGGTGCCCGGCGTCGGCGAACGCGCGCACGGGCACCGGCAGTGGCTGATTGGCACCGTACTGTGTCACCAGCAATGTCATGGCGCCGGGCGTCGCTTGCTGCAACGGCAGTTTGAGTTCCACTTCATTGGGTGTGATCGTCTTCCACTCGGCCTTGAGCTGCTTGCCGGCTGGATCCCGCAGCATGATGCCGTCGATGCAGCTGACGCTGTCGGCCTGAAGGTGAACGGTGTCCTCGCGTCCCACGATCAGTGCGCTCTGATCCTTGGGCGATAATGTCCAGGTTTGCGTGCGCGCGTTGACCAGCTGGAAGCTGGGGCCGGCATAGCTGTCGAATCCCCAGTAGCCGTGCAAGACGGCGCGCACGTTATCTCCCAGACTGACACCGCCCAGTGCCGAGGTATCCACGACATAGCCGCCCTGTGATGCATCGGCTTTCGCGGGCAGATCAATGCTTCGGCCGTCCTTGCCGGTGAGACTGAGCCTGACGTCGTGCGCGTAGTCGGTGGAAAACACCAGCGGCGCGCCCTCAACCGGCAACACCAGCGAGGACTCCCGGGCGCAATAGATCTGTTTCGGATCCACCGCGTGTAACGGCGGCAATTGTGCCTGCTCTACCGCCGGCAGCGCCGAGACGAGCACCGACTTGGGACTGTGGAACGACGGTGGCGTGTTGAGTGTCAGTGTCAGGCGGTCATCCTGCTGCGATGCCAGTGCCGGAATGTACTGATATTGCGCGGTATGAAAGGATTCGAGAATGCGCGCGATGTCGAGTACCGAGGCGATGTAGGGACTGTAGTAGCCGTAGCTGAGCTGCGGCGAATAGCTCGCCTCCATCGCCAGATCGCTTGCAGGCCCGGTGGTCAATGCTTCCACGATCGAGGTGCTGTGGCCGTCGTTGAGGATCAGCGACTCCTGCCCCTTCATCAGACACGGGGCCTGCAGCTCGGGTAAGCGATCCAGGCATTTCTCGTCCACCTTGATCGCCAGACTTCGTGCCAGCAATGGCGCCAGCTCGCGAAGTTTGGCGGGATCGGCATCGTTGAGCGCCCGGACCGCCGCGAGATAGCTTTCCAATCGCGATCGGTCAAGTGTGGCCTGATTCAAATCCTGCGAGGTGCGCACGAATGCACCCGGGCGTCCGCGCACCGCATCCACCAGCGTTCTGAAATCGCCACGGGTCTCGGGCGCGAGGAACAGCAGTACCTGTTGTGCATTTTGCGGCACCGTGACATTCAGTCCCTGCTGCGCGCACGGCCGCGCCCAGGTCTCGCACAGATAAAACCAGTTCGCCGGCGGCGGATTGGTCGATCCGCTGAGAAATGCCGCGACCAGCAGATAATGCGCGGACTGGGTGGGCGGCAGATCGGCCTTGATCCATAGCTGATCGCCGGCAGCCAGATTCGGCACCTCGGCGATGGGCAAGGTGTTGCCGGCGCGCGTGACCTTGACTTCGACCACCGGACCGGCGAGGTCAAACGGTGCCGGATCAGCCTGGGCGGCAGTGGCCAGCAAAGTCGCCAAAAGAAGCAGTCGACATCGCGAAACCATGGCGAATTTCAGGACCTCGTAACTCGTGTCGGGTTGGCACTGGACTAGCGCGCGGATCGTTCCCGGGGGCGCTACCAAAGCCGCAACAATTGTTACTGCGGCGCTTGCGTACCGTGCTGCAATGAGGTTAGCACACGATGCCGTGTCCGATGGCAGCGGCCGGCTTGAAAAATGCCGCTTGCGTCGCAGATCGGATACATGAGCCCTACGTGGCGCGAGCGATTCCCGCGACGCCCAACGGACACTCAAGCGCCGCGCGGTCCCATCGCGCAGTGTCGGCCGCTGCCTCATAGGAGGATTGCAGGAATGCCAGCACGGCGGCGTCCGGATCATCGGCCCGCCGGACAACATCATAGGGCAGCAAGAACTCTCCGAGCGTCTCGTTGAACAATGCCCCCGCGGGCTGAACTTTGGAATTCCGGAATTCAGCCGGCGTGGGATAGGCGTATGAATAGAAGGAGGCGTAATCGATGCCGTTGCCGCCGGGCCAGAAACCGGCGCTGCTCACCTCGTGGGAATACGCCTCGCGCATGACCGCGTCGGCCACCCCCGGCGTCTTGCCATTGAAGGGCGGTGCCCGGCGGCCGGAGAAACGCGTGACCGCAAGATCGAAGCTGCCCCAGAAGAAATGCACCGGACTGCTTTTACCGATGAAGCCGGTGCGGAACTGTTTCAGCAGGCGATCCGCCTGCAGCAGAATCCGCCAGAAGCGCTGCGCGTATTCGCCCTCGTAGGTGCAATGAGTGCGGTCACGGCTGAATGTGATCGCACCCGCAATCTCGCACGGGTAGTCGTTGATTGTGACCGTGATGCCAAGTTCTGCCAGCGCCGCCATCACCGAGCGGTAAAAGTCGGCCACACTCTGTGGCCGCAGCGTCAGTTTTCGGCCCGTGCCGTCGCTGACATCGATGGCCAGTGCGTGGCGTATGAAATCGAATTGAATCTCGAAACTGCGCGACTGATATGGAATAGGTGAGGTGGTCAGTCCCCGGGCGGTGACGTACAGGGGAACGTGCCAGCTGTGGTTCAGCCATGGGGTTTGCGCAAGGCGAATTTTGCCGACTATCTGCGTCCACAGCTGCAAGGTCGAGCGCGTCTCGCTCCAGGCCGCGAAGGGCAGCTCCGGCCAGGGCACGAGGGCGGAATCAGCCATAAGTTACTCCCGATGCAATGTACCGCATGCTAACCGACGACCATCCGCCCAGCACGTGAGCTAGACTTGGCGAGCGGGCAATACGACTACAGGGGCATGACATGG
>DASXLF010000304.1:0-4002 GCA_036496405.1 Steroidobacteraceae bacterium
ACAAGGCCCCGCGCCGCTGACGGGCATGACGCTCGCGCTGACGTCGGTAGCGCTAGCGCTCGGCACCTTCATGCAGGTGCTCGACACCACCATCGCCAACGTCTCGATCCCGACCATCTCCGGCAACCTCGGCGTGGCCGCCGACCAGGGCACCTGGGTGATCACCCTGTTCGCCATGGCCAACGGCGTATCGGTGCCGCTGACCGGCTGGCTCATGCAGCGCTTCGGCGTGGTACGGGTATTCGTGCTGTCGGTGGTGGCCTTTACCGCTGCCTCGTTTCTGTGCGGCGTGTCCTGGAGTCTGTCGTCGCTGCTGGTTTTCCGGGTGATACAAGGGGCGGTCTCCGGACCCATGATCCCAGGTAGTCAGGCGCTGCTGCTGAGCATATTCGGACCGGCGCGGCGCGGTATTGCGCTGGCGATCTGGTCGATTACCGCACTGGTGGGACCGATCGCCGGTCCGGTGCTGGGCGGCTACATTTCCGATAACTACCACTGGTCATGGATTTTTCTGATCAACGTTCCGGTGGGCGTACTGTGCGCGCTAGTCTGCTGGCGCTTCCTGCGCTCGCAGGAAACGGTCACCCGCAAGCTGCGCGTGGACGTGGTCGGGATTGCCCTGCTGGCGGTGTGGGTGGGCTCGCTGCAGATCATGCTGGACAAGGGCAAGGATCTCGACTGGTTTGGGTCCACGCCGATCACGGTGCTGGGCCTGCTGACTCTGATCACCTTTGTCGCCTGGCTGATCTGGGAACTCACCGAAAGCGCGCCCATCGTCGATCTGACGCTGTTCAAGTCGCGCAGCTTCGCGCTCGGGACACTGGCGTTGTGCCTGGGCTACGCCATTTTCTTCGGCAACATCGTGCTGCTGCCGCTGTGGCTGCAGGAGCAGATCGGTTACACCGCGACCTGGGCAGGGCTGGTGGCCGCGCCCAGCGGCGTGGTGGCCGTCATGATCTCGCCGCTGGTCGGGCGACTCATGGCACGCTACGACGCACGCTGGTTCGCCTCGGCGGCGTTCCTGTTCTTCGGCATCTCGTATCTGATGCGCGTGCGTTTCACCGCCGATGCCAGCTTCGTGACCTTCGTGCTGCCGCAGCTGGTGCAGGGCATGGCGATGGGCGTGTTTTTCGTGTCGATGCTGGCCATTTCCCTGGATCGTCTGCCGCCGGATAAGGTACCGGCGGCTTCGGGATTGTCCAACTTTCTGCGGATTGTGGCCGGTGGCTTCGCCACCTCGATTTTCACGACTTTCTGGGATCGCCGCGAGGCCCTGCATCAATCGCGGCTCACCGAACTGGTGACCCCGTACGATTCGGCCTATGTGCAATCGCTGTCACAACTGCACACTCTGGGACTGAACGATCAGTCGGCGGCGGCTCTCATGACGCGCGCCGTGATCGGGCAGGGCTATCTGCTGTCATCACTGGACCTGTTCTACCTGTCCGGCTGGCTAGCGCTGATCCTGATTCCACTGTGCTGGATGGTTCCGCGCCCGGCGGGCGCGACCCGGACCCTGGCGGCCGACTAGCGCTGCTGGTAGAGCGCGGCCGTGGTGCCGGCGAAGCGCGCACGCGTGTCGCCGCGTTCGGCGGCGGCAAAGGCGGCGGTGATGATGCGGTGAGCGGACTGCCAGCGCCGTTGCGAATTGAGCAGCACCAGCCAGACGCGATGGCCGGATTGTTCGGCCACCGCAATGAGGCAGTGGCCGGCTTGCGCGGTATAGCCGGTCTTGAGGCCCATGACCCCGTCGAGCCGGCCCAGCAGCTGATTGGTGTTCTTGAAGCTGAGCTGGCGACCCTTGCCGGTGGTAATGCTGAAGTGCTGCTGCGCAACGATGCGCGCGATGCGTGGATCGGCGTGCGCGGCCAGCGCCAGTCGCAACAGATCGTTGACCGTCGAGTACTGCTCATCGGCGTCGAAGCCGCACGGGTGCACGAAATGCGAGGCGTGCATGCCAAGCCGTTGCGCCCGCGCATTCATGCGCTCGGTGAATACCTGAATACTCGGTGCGGCATGCTCCACCAGGACCATGCAGGCATCGTTGGCCGAATGCATCAGCATGGCATTCAAGGCGTCCGAGGCGATGACGGTGTCACCGGTGTGAAGCCCTACCCGCGGGTGTGTGATGTGCGCGGCCGTGTGACTCACATCCAGCACGGCGTCGGGCTGCCAGCCGGAATCGAGCAATACCAGCGCGGTCAGGAGTTTGGTCAGCGAGGCGGGGGCACGGTGCATGTCGAGGTTGCGGCCCCAGAGCAGCTCACCATCGACCACCACGGCATAGGCGACCGCGGCCTGTGGATAGGGATCCATGCCGCGATCGCGCGCCGCGGCCCCCGTGCTGGCGGCCAGGGTCAACAATGCGCAAGCCAGCACGGCGCATAGTGAATGGCGGTGATTCTTCCCTGTCTTCACGGACCAAAAGTCCTTACGAATCTATATGTTCTGCAACACATAATGCGTGCAGTCTAGCTTGCAGCGCAAGCGCCCGGTAGAGACTGGGGTCACAACCATTGACGGACGCTGGCTTTGTACTCGGCATAACTCGCACCGAACTTGGCCGACAGGACCCGTTCCTCGGGAGCGATTTGAAATCGGTTGATATAGAGGACGTACACCAGCGGCCCCAGCGCCGCCCAGAGAGTCGAGAGAAATGCGGTCCATGCCAGCAGCACCAGCAGCAGGCCCAGATACATGGGATTGCGCGACAGGCGATAGACGCCGGAGCGAACCAATGCGGCGGCGGCCTGTGGTTGCATGGGATTGATGGTGGTGCGCGCGCGCCGGAACGACAGCGCACCGGCGATGGTCATGGCCACGCCGGCCACGGCCAGCGGCAACGCCGTCAGCGTGCGCAGGAACTGCGGCAACACCACCATCGGCGGCAGGTCGGCAATCAACCACATGCCCGCCGCAATCAATACCGCCACCGCCGGTGGCGGGACTTTGAGCTCAAGTGCCTGCATAAAGCGCCTGTATGTTAGCGTAGGGCATTGACTTGAGGGTCCTTTGTGCGCCGCACAAGGTCCGCCAAACCACGGTAGCCATGGATCAACCCACGACCTCCGCGCCGTCGATCAGCGCGCCACCGCAGCCCGAGTTCAGCTTCAACATCGGCGAGGACGCCGACTCGCTCGAACGCATGTGCGCGCTGTACCAGCGCTTCGGCGACATCTATCGCGTGCATTCCCCGGCCCGACGCGGCTACGTGTACGTGGTCAATCATCCGGACGACGTCAAGCGCGTGCTGGTGTCGAACCACGCCAATTATCGCAAAGGATTCGGTCTTGACCGCGTCCGCATGCTACTGGGCAATGGCATCGTTACCAGCGATGGCGAGCTGTGGCGCACGCAGCGCTACATGATGCAACCCATGTTTCACCGCCGCGTGGTCACGCAGTTCGCGAGCGTGATCGACGGCGCCAACGACCGCCTGCTTGCACGCTGGGAGCGCAAGGCCGCCGCCGGCGAGCCAATCAACGTCACCGATGAGATGAGTGAGGTGACGCTCGACTTCATCCTGCGAGCCATCTTTGGCGAGGACCTGGATCGCCTGACGCACCAGAGCGGCGGCAATCCATTCGACATCATCACCAAGGATTCGGTCCGGGATCTGGCGTTCGCCTCGCGCTTCTACCAGCTGCGCAAGCTGGTGATCGAGGTCGTCGCGCGCCGGCGCGCACAAGCCAGCGAGTGTCTCGACTACATCGGCATGCTGGTGCAGGCGCGCGACAAGACCAGCGGTGCGCCCATGGGTGCACGTGAACTGGTCGATGAAGTCATGACGCTCATTGTTGCCGGCCACGAAACCGCGGCCAGCGGCCTGAATTCCGCCTGGTTTTTACTGTCGCAGCATCCCGAGGTGGAAGCGAAACTGCACCAGGAGGTGGATGCTCTCGGCGAGCAGCAGGCGGCCAGTCTGCAGGTCAGCGAATCGCTGGTTTATGCGCGCCGGATTGTCGATGAGGCGCTAAGGCTGTACCCGCCGGTGTGGGTGCT
>DASXLF010000305.1:0-2210 GCA_036496405.1 Steroidobacteraceae bacterium
TCACTTGAAGTCATACTTGTTTGCTGACCCGTTCAGCCTACCGCTGTCGGCAATCTCCTCGTTGTCCCTCTGAACTTGTGGCTCATGCGCGTCATCGCTCGCGCACAGGTTGGTTTTCGTTTGATTTTTGATGGCAATGTAGTAGTGTACTTGTTCATGTATAAGACAACCAATTAATCTATTGGATCCGCGCCGGTTCTTCCTCGAACCGTCCTCGCCGAAGCAGCGCCAGTACGAGGCCCTGCGTGCCTACTTCGTCGAGCAGCACCCCTCAGCCGAGGTCGCCCGCGCCTTCGGCTACTCGCCCGGCTCGTTCCAGGTGATGTGTCACCACTTCCGCCACAGCACTGATCCGGCGTTCTTCATCGCTTCGCGCCCCGGGCCGCGCCTGCAGCCCAAGAAGTCCGCCGCGCGTGAGCTCGTCGTCGAGCTGCGCAAGGCCAACTACTCGGTCTACGAGATCAGCCAGGCGCTCACGGAACGCTCGCTGTCGCTGAGTCCCACCGCCGTGCGCGAGCTCCTCAAGGCCGAGGGCTTCGCCGCCTTGCCGCGGCGCCTGGATGAGGAGCGACCTTCACGCGTGGGTCCGGCCGCCGAGCCGGTGGCCGATGTGCGCCAGTTCTCGCTGGCACCGAGGGAGTTCCAGACGCGCTTCGGCGGGCTGTTCCTGTTCTTGCCACTGCTGGCCAGGCTGGACCTCGCTGCGCTGGCCCGCGCCGCGCGGCTGCCGAGCTCCAAGATGATTCCGGCGGCGCACGCGCTGCGCACCTGCCTGGCACTCAAGCTGTGGTCCATCGAGCGCAAGAGCCATGTGATGTCGCTGGTGGCCGATCCCGGGCTGGGGCTGTTCGCCGGGCTCAACGCCTGTCCCAAGAAGAGCTATCTGTGCGAGGCCACCTCTCGCGTGTCGCATGCGCAGACCACGGCGCTTCTGGCAGCGTTCCAGCAGCAGCGCGCCGTCGAGCAGTTGCTGCCCGGGCAGTCGTTCAACCTGGACTTCCACTCGGTGCCCTACCACGGCGAGCACCCGGTGGTGGAGCGTCACTACGTGTCCATGCGCAGCCGCCGCCAGAGCAGCATCCTCACCTTCTTGGCCCAGGACGCCCAGGGCCAGGCCTTTTGCTACTCCAACGCCGATCTGCGCAAGGGCGAGGAGGCCGACGAGATCCTGCGCTTCGTCGCCTTCTGGGAGAAGCACCATGGCGCACGCCCGCGCCACCTCGTGTTCGACTCGCAGTTGACCACCTACGCCAACCTCGTGCGGCTGCACGACATGGGCATCACCTTCATGACGCTGCGCCGACGCTCCCCGGCGCTGCTCAAGGAGATCGCGCTGCTGCCACGCTCGGCCTGGCGCACCGTCGAGCTCGACGTGCCCACGCGCAAGTACCGCACCCCGCGCGTGTTCGACCAATCCACGCGCATCGAGGGCCAGACGTTCCGTCAGCTGTTCATCCAGGACCTCGGCCACGACGAGCCCACGATCTTGCTGACCAACGACGGGCGCACCGCCGCCGCGGCATTGATCACCCGCTACGCCCGGCGCATGCTCATCGAGAACGCCCTGTCCGACGCCGTGCGCTTCTTCCACATGAACGCACTGTCCTCGGCCGTGGGCCTGAAGGTGGACCTGGACATGGCGCTGCTTGTCATCGCCAGCGGCCTGTACCGCTTGTTGGCCCGCCAGATGCGCGGCTACGCCGACGCCCAGGCGCGTCGCGTCTACCGCGACCTGGTCGACATGCCCGCCAGCGTGCGCATCGCCCACGACGGCGTGCACGTGCACTTCCATCGCCGCGCACACCTGCCCATTGTTGTCGCCTCCGGACTGCTCGACACCGCGGTGCCCATTCCCTGGTGGAGCAACCTGCCACTGCGCATGAGCGCATGACATCGCCACCGAGCTCGGCCTTAGGCGAATTTCGGTGCGTGGACGTTCAGGCTAGTCGCCGGATGACTTCGTTTCGTGTTGCCTGTGACGTCGACAGAACATATTTCCATCCGGAAGCCTCCTATCTTGTCGGCCGCATCGTCTGTGCGTGCGCCGGCAGCCGGGTTCCCGCGCGGCGCATTTCGCCGCCTATTTGACGGCCCAGTCGCACGAAGTTCGCGCCTTCTTTTGGACCTGGAGCTCGCTATCAGTCGTCTCCATGGCAGCCTACGCGCTGGCCAAGGCCATATGAGATTCGATGCCCCGGCGCGCCTCGATT
>DASXLF010000306.1:0-6007 GCA_036496405.1 Steroidobacteraceae bacterium
CGCCGCCAAGGATGCCATGGCCAATGCAGCGGCTCAGAACGTGGCCCGGCTCAACGATCTGGAGTCCTTCAAGCGCGTGCGTGCGCCATTCGACGGCGTGATCACCGCCCGCAACACGGACATTGGCGCACTGATCAACGCCGGTCAGTCGACGGGCAGCGAGCTGTTCCGGATCGCCGATACCGAGAAGCTGCGCATCTACGCGCAAGTGCCCGAGGCCTACGCGGCATTGACCACCACCGGGTTGAAGGCGGAGCTGCGTTTTACCGAGCATCCCGGCAAGGTGTACGAGGCGGAAGCGGTACGCACCTCGAACGCGCTGGATCCGAACTCGCGGACCCTGCAGGTGGAGCTGCAGCTGGATAATCAACAGGGCGAGGTGTTTCCCGGCGCCTATGCCGAAGTGCATTTCAAGTTGCCATCGAGTGCCAAGACGTTGCGGCTGCCGGCCAACACCGTGCTGTTCCGAGCCGCGGGAATGCAGGTGGCCACCGTGGACAGCTCCAACCGGATCAAACTCAAGAACATTCTTCAGGGACGCGATTTCGGCAAGACCATCGAAGTGCTCGACGGCATCGATCAGAACGATGTCGTGGTGGTGAACCCGCCGGATTCGGTGACCGACGGCTTGCCGGTGCGCATCGCGCCGCCGCCGTCCGCGCCCACGCAGCCTGCCCAGCAGGGCGCCGGCGGACACCAGGCGGCCGGCCAGTCGTGAAAGCCGCGGCCATCAGCGCGCTGCTGTCAGCCATGGCGCTGCTGACCGCCTGTTCGTTCGCACCGCCATACCACGTACCCGAGTCCACGCCGGTGCCGAGCCAGTACCAAGAGATGGAGGGATGGCAGCCGGCCCAGCCCATGGACGAGGTGGCGCGCGGTGACTGGTGGCAACTGTTCACCGACCCGCAGTTGAGTGAGCTTGAGACCAAGGCGGCGGCCGCGAATCAGAACCTCAAGGCGGCCTATGCGCGGCTGCAGCAGGCACGTGCGCAAACGCGCATTGCGCGTGCCGATCTCTTGCCGACCCTCACGGCCTCGGCCATGACCGAGCGTTCCCGCACCTCGCCCAACTCGCCGCGCTTTCCACCGGGCGATGAGACCACCGGCAATGACTTCAACCTCGAGGGCGATTTTTCCTATGAATTCGATCTCTGGGGGCGCGTGCGCAACGAAGTAGCCTCGGCCAAGGCCAGCCAGCAGGCGAGCGCCGCCGACCTGGTCTCGCTGAAGTTGTCGATCGCGGCGGAACTGGCCAACGATTACTTCAGCCTGCGCAGCGACGATGCCCAGGTATTGCTGGTCGATCAGGCGGTGAAGGACTACCAGCAGTCGCTGCAGCTGACGCAGAACCTCTATAGCGCCGGCGCGATCGCCCTGGGCGATGTGGCCCAGGCCCAGGCGCAACTCGAAAATGCGATGACGCAGGCGGCGGATATCCGCCTGCAGCGCGAGCAGGTCGCGCATGCGATCGCGGTGCTGGTCGGTGAGAATCCGTCATCGTTCCAAATCGCGCTCAGCCCGCTGCCGCTGGCTGTCATGCCCCCGGGAGTGGCGCCCGATCTGCCCTCGACGCTGCTCCAGCGGCGCCCGGATGTGGCCGAGGCCGAACGGCGCGTGGCCGCGGCCAATGCGCAGATCGGGGTGGCGCGCGCGGCCTATTTTCCGCAGTTCACCCTGGACGCGTCGGCCGGCTTCAACGCCACGCGCGCGTCGAACTGGCTGACGGCGCCCAGCCGCTTCTGGTCGCTGGGTCCGCAGCTGGCGTTACCGATTCTCGAGGGCGGACGGCTGGCGGCGCAGACCGCGCTCGCCAAAGCCCAATACGACGAGCAGGTGGCGGACTATCGCAACACCGTTCTCACCGCGTACCAGGACGTGGAGGACAGTCTCGCGGCCCTGCGGCAGCTGGAACAGGAGGCGCAAACCGTCGCCGCCGCGGTCACGGCCGCGGGAGTGGCGCTGCAGCAGGCCCAGTATCGCTACAGCGCCGGTGCGGTGACTTACCTGGAGGTGTCGAGCGCCGAGACCACCGCCCTTCAGGCCCAGTTGTCGGCGGCCAACATTCAGACGCGGCGCCTCAATGCCAGCATCACGCTGATCAAGGCATTGGGTGGCGGCTGGCAGGCTTCCGAGCCGCTGTTCAGTAAGAACTGACTGCGTGCGCGGTCGCGAGATGCGCCGCCGTTTGGTAAAAATGTTAGCGCTAAAACTATTTGATAAACGGCGCGCACCTACCCTCTACATAACATGCCTCTAGGGGGCCCAGGAGAGTCACATGGACGGTAAACGTGCACTAGTTGGTGGTGTGGGCGGCCTGCTTGGCGCCCTGGTTTTAGCCGGTTGCGGTAACCATGACAGTCTGATGAGCAGTCCGGTGGTGAACCCCACCCCAGCATCGGTGAGCATATCGGCCAGTCCAACCACGATTAATGCCGGTCAGAGCGTCACCTTGACTTGGACGGCCAGCGCCGGCACCTCTTGCGTGGCCACTGGTGCCTGGAGCGGCACGGAAGCGGCCAGCGGTACGATGACCGTCACGCCGACCACCACCTCGGGCACGGCGGGATTCACCCTGAGCTGCAGCGGCGGTGGTTTTACCGGCAACGGCGCAACGGCCAACGTCACCGTCAACGCGGCCAGTGCCTTCTCGGTCACGGCCCTGGTGGCCGACACGGCTGGCGTGGCCCTCACGACCGATGCTCACCTGGTGAACGGCTGGGGCCTGTCGATCGCCGCGCCTCCGGGCACGGCCCCGGCATGGGTGGCGAACAATGGCTCGCAGACCTCGACTCTCTATAACGGCAACGGCACTGCCATTCCCCTGGTGGTGACCTTCGCGGCCGGCTTCAAGCCCACCGGCGTTCTCTTCAATCCCAGCACCAACGATTTCGTGGTGACCGGCGGCACCAGTGCTCCATCCGTATTCATCTTCGATGGTGAAGGCGGCATGGTCGGCGGCTGGTCACCCACGGTCAATGCGACCCAGACAGTGACCATGTACACCGATGCCAGCGCTGCGGATTACACCGGACTGGCGGTGGCCGCCAAGAGTGGCGCCTGGTTCCTGTATGCGGCGGATTTCCACAACGCCAAAGTCGACGTGTTTGATACCCACTTCGCCAAGCAGGCGACCTCGGCCAGCGCGTTCACCTTCGTCGATCCGGGCCTGCCGGCCGGCTATGCACCGTTTGGTATTCAGGCGATCAACAACGGCCCCGCGGGCGCCACGCAGATCTATGTGTCCTACGCCATGCAGGTGGGTCCGGCCAATGTCGTCAGTGCCGCCGGTGCCGGCCTCGGGTACGTGGATATTTACGACACCAACGGCCAGCTGATCAAACAGCTGGTGGCCGGTGGATGGCTGAATGAGCCGTGGGGCCTGGCGCTGGCGCCAGCCAATTTCGGTACCCTCAGCAATGCGCTGTTGGTCGGCAACCTGGGCGACGGCACGATCCATGGCTATGATCCGGCGACCGGTACCTACATGGGCGCCGTCAGCGATTCCACCGGTACGGCCATTGCCATTCCCGGCCTCTGGGGTATTGCCTTCGGCAATGACGCCCAGAATCAGCCGGACAACACCTTGTTCGCCGCCGCCGGCCCGAACAACTACGCCAACGGCTGGTACGGCCGCATCGATCTGGGCGCCTCGGCGCCGACGCTGGGCGCGGCTCCGGTGGTTGCGCTCACCGTTCCCGCCAGTCCCTTAGTCGGAACGGTGACTCTCAGTGCCACGGCGACCGACACGCTCGCCATCGCCAAGGTGGAATTCTGGGCCAACACCACGCTGCTCGGGACGGTCACGACCGCGCCGTATACGTTGAGCTGGGACACCACCGCATGGGCCAATGGCGCAGTGACCCTGTCGGCCAAGGCCTGGGATGTGAACGGCAACGTTGGCTCGTCCGCGGCCACCGCCGCGACGATCACTAACTAGCCAACTAGCCACGCGGCACAGTCAGATCGCCGGCATCCTCGTCGCCAACGAGGGTGCCGGCGGATCGGCGCATCACGAAATAGGGCTGATTGGCGCGCTCGTGGGTGAACCCGGGGTAGAGCGTGGCGTCACCGGATTGCTGTGTCAGCACGAAAAAATACTGCAGCGGGTAGTCGGAGTCCGTATAGGCCGCAGGAATGAGCGCCCGATAATCGGAGTCAACCCGCTCCAGTTCCACGCTTTGATAGTCCTCAGACTGATTGACATGCCGGTAATACATCACGATCGATGCCGGATGAGCATCGCCGATTACACGAAGCAGGACCGGTAACGGTTCATGCGCGGTGAAATGGGGCGACGGCACATGCCGGCACGACGCAGCCGCGCGCTCTGAACCGTCCAGAGCCGCGAGAATGGCGACCGCCGAATCCGAGTTCGTCGAGACGCCGCCGGCGGATTCCAGCTGTGCAGCCATTACCGCCAGATCGCTGTCGATGGCGGGCAGACGGTCCAGCCAGCATCCGCGCTGGTGTGGCAGCGGGCCGACGGTGATATCGGCAACGTAGACTGTCCTGGCCTCAGCGGCAAACTGCGACCAGATCTCTCGTGCCCGGCGATATTCCTGCACCGCCTGCACGAGCGCGGCGCGATTTCCCGAGCGTGCGTGCAGCGTATACAGGCTAGCACTGCGCAGCTTTGCCGCGAAGAAGCGTCCGATGCCGATCTGAATCCTCACATCCGCTACCACGCGGCGCAGCTCCGGATCGCCAGTGCCGCCACCGAAGCTGAGAGCTTCGTGTAAATGCCGCTGCGCCGCGCCCGCCAGTTCCTGCAGCCACTGCGCCACCTCGAGCGGCGAATACCGGCCGGAGCGTCGGTGCGCGATGCGCTCGTCGATGCAGTCACGCACGCTCTGAAACAGCTGCGGGTCGAGCGGACTGACATTGCCGAAGACCTTTGGTGACGGCGTATCCCCGTAAGGATGGGGCGCGCTGGAATCCGCTATGGGCTGATTGGTGTAGCACTCCGGAAAGTAGGTATCGTTGGCGGCCGAGGGCAGATGCGCGCTCGTGACCAGTGGCAGTATGCGGGTGGCGTTGGCCAGTGCGGCTTCCACAGCCGCGGCCTTGGCCGCGTGACGCTGACGCAAGTAGCGGCGCCAGACTTGCGCATCGCTGTCGGGGTTGTACAGCAGGCGACCCCACAGCCGATAGGTGTAGCCATACTTCTCCCAGTCCCAACGCGGCATCAATGAGGCGTCGGCATAGGCGCAGCGGCCGCCGGGAATCCCCGAGCCACGCCGTCCCTTGAAGGCCAGCGGCTCGAAGTATTCGGCGCCGTTGCCGCCGCAAAAGCGAAAGGCGCGAGCGTTGGCGGCGGCCGTGACCGGATCTCCCGTCAGCAGCAGCCGATGACTGCCGGGCCAGATGCGGTACATCACGCTGTAAGGCCGATCCTCGCGCAGGAAGTCGGCATAGCCGTAGCGTGTGAAGCTCCTCGAGCCGGTACTCAACGCGGAGAAATCTTCGGGATGTGAGTGTTCGCGCGGCATTTCCAGTTCGCGAATCGCAGCCTGATGATAGGACATGCCCATGTGCTCGGCCCAGTACTTGGGTGACAGCCTGACCGGCACGCCACTGGCCAGCGCTCCATCGGTCATGGTCCGATCCAGGCCCTTGGTATGCAGATCGATTTCGACCCTGCGGCCGCAGCGCGCGACGCCGTCAAATACCGTGTTCCAGAAGCCGGAGCTTCCTTCATGCACGCCGCTTTCACCGTGCGTTCGCAGCGTCACTCCGGTAATGGCGGGACAGGCGCGCAGCAGGGCGGCCAGTGCATCGCGGCAATACGCCGCATGGTTGTCCGCACTCAGTCCCTCGATGGTGTAATTCGCGCGCGGACTGTCGATCCATTGGTAGCCGTGGGTCCAGATTCCCAGTTGAAAGTCCATGCCGCGTGCGGCGGTCTGGTTGCTGATAAACTGCAGCATCTGCAGATTGTGGTCGCGCTCTGAGTCCGGAAGATTGACGGCGCGCACTTCGTATCCCGGCACCGGCAGCAGAAACGGGT
>DASXLF010000307.1:0-1589 GCA_036496405.1 Steroidobacteraceae bacterium
ATCTCGGCTGGGGCACGGACACGCATCTCTATCGCGGTGCGGCGGAATTTCGTCAGGAGTTCCCGGCGCGGCTGCAGACCGGCCCACGGGTGCTGAAGCAGAACCGCGGCAATGGCGGGCAGGGCGTGTGGAAGGTGGAGCTTGTTGACGAGGCGGACGGCACTGACCCCCTTTTGCGCGTGCTGCATGCGCAGCGCGGCAGTGTCCCCGAAGAGTTGCCGCTCGACCGCTTCATGGGCCGCTGCGAAAGCTATTTCGGCTGGGGCGGCTGCATCATCGATCAGCCCCTTCAGCCGCGGCTGCCCGACGGCATGATCCGCTGCTATATGGGCGGGGACCACGTCGCCGGCTTCGGGCACCAGTATATCAAGGCGCTGATCGAGCCACCGCCGGAGGGGCCGGATGCGCCGGCGGCACAGCCCGGGCCGCGGATCATGCACGGTCCCGATGCTGCTGCGTTTCGGGCGCTACGCACGAAAATGGAAACCGAATGGGTGCCGCAGATGATTGACGTACTCGGCCTCGATCCGGCGGCGCTGCCGATCATCTGGGACGCCGATTTCCTTTACGGGCCGCGCGATGCGGCAGGAGCCGATAGCTACGTCCTTTGCGAGATCAATGTCAGTTCCTGCTTCGCGATCCCGGACGAGGCGCCAGCGGCGATCGCGAGACTGGCGCTGGCCCGCTGCGCAGCGGCCCGCTAAGACGGCGCTCGCGCACATCACTGCCACGCATGGCTGAGAGCAGAAGCGACTTGGCCTAGCGCAGATGGATTAGGAGAGCGATGCCCGAGGCCAGCAGCAACACTAACACTACGCGCCGGAAAGCGGTCTCGTTTAAACGGCCGAACAGCTTGAGGCCCGTCCATGTCCCTAAAGCCACCGCAGGCAATCCAATCAGGAAGAGGCTGAGTGTGCCAGGGGCGATGGTTCCGGTACCGCCGAGGAACAGCATGGTCAGCAGAAATACAATTACCCCGACCGGCAGGAACACGGCGCGCTGCTCGGGTGGTGGCCATCCGCGCAATGTGCACCAGATGGTGAGGACAATGCCGGCGAAACCGGTCGCCCCGCCGAGCGCTCCGTTCAGCACGCCGACCATGCCATCGGTGAAGCGCCCAGCCTCGCTCGCGCTCGGCAGCCTTGGACGGATCAGGCTGTAAAGGCTAAAAGCAACGAGCACGACACCGATGCCGAACCGCAAACTATCCGGCGAGGCCCAGCGCAGGAGCTGGGCGCCGAGCGGCACGCCGATTACCGCCCCGATTAAAGAACGGCGCGAGCCTGACCGGACGGACGGCGTGCCGTAATTTCCAGACCGCCCAGCCCTGCACGATTAGGCCGAAGGCGGCGATGAGAACGGTGGACTGTGCCGGGGGCAGGAAGTGCAGCCATACCGCCGCGGCAACAATCGCAAACGCGAAACCGGCCAGCCCCGCGACAAAGGAGGCGGCAAAAGTGGCTGAAACAAACAGGATCAGGTTGACGGCCGAAAGCTCGCCCATTACGCACCCCATCGCTGCCGCCGCGGAAGGCGCGGCGGGGATAGGGCAACGCTTGGCCTGTTACAGCTTGAGGGTGGTTGCCGGT
>DASXLF010000308.1:0-1673 GCA_036496405.1 Steroidobacteraceae bacterium
ACTCTTTGGCGGTGTCGGGATAGGCACGTGCCAGTTTGTTCCGCGCCTTCTGGGTGGTGAACTTCCAATTGATCCGCGCGCCGGACGCGTTGCGTTGCCGCTGCCACGCCTCGATCTCGGAGACAAGGACCTTGCGCGCATCGATTCGGCGATCCAGACATTGCCCGCGCAACACGCCGATTTCGATTTCCACCATGTTGAGCCAGCTCGCGTGCTTCGGTGTGTAATGAAATTCCAGGCGCTGAGGCACGCGGTGTGCCTCCGGTGCTGGGAAAGCCTCGTACAAGGCCCCAGCGGTGTGATACCAGCGGCCCGTTGATTTGACTCAAGTGTGAATTGGAGCGGCGCGGATCGGCGTGATTCATCGGTTGTCGCCATGTGGAGCGAAACGGCGATGACGGTGAAGATCACCCGGCTGGAGCTGACGCCTTCGGATCTGCGACGAGAGGCGGCTTGCACGAAGGATGCCGACGCGGCGCGGCGCATGTTGGCGATAGCCCTGCTGCTGGAGGGCCACAGCCGGGAGCAGTCAGCTCGTCAGTCGGGCATGGACCGCCAAACGCTGCGGGACTGGGTTCACCGCTACAACGCCGAGGGCATCGGCGGTCTATTCGACCGCCCGCATGGCGGGGGTGCGCGACGCAAGCTGACGACCGCGCAGGAAAGCGAGATCGCCTTGTGGGTTGACGCTGGACCCGACCCTGAGACAGACGGCGTGGTGCGCTGGCGTTTGGGTGATCTGCGCCAGAAGATTGCCCAGAGGTTCGCGGTGCACCTGCATGAGCGCAGCGTCGGCAAGCTGATGCGTCGGCTGGGCTTCCGGCACGTCTCGGTGCGCCCGCGTCACCCGCAGGCGGATACTTCGGCGCAGGTAGCGCATAAAAAAACTTCGCCACCCTGGTCGCTGACACCATCCCACCCGAGGCTCGCAGCAAGCCGGTCGAGCTCTGGTGGCAGGATGAAGCGCGCGTCGGCCAGCAAGGCAGCCTGACCTACGTCTGGGCCAAACAGGGCACCCGGCCGTCGGCACCGCGCGATCAACGCTACGACTGGGCCTACATGTTCGGCGCCATCTGTCCGGTGCGTGGCGTTGGCGCAGCCCTTGTCCTGCCCGAGGCCAATGCCGAGGCAATGAACCTGCATCTGGCTGAGATCAGCCGCCACGTCACGCCTGGTGCACATGCCGTCGTGCTGCTGGATGGCGCTGGGTGGCATCGGCTTGGCGGGCAGCTGCGCGTCCCAGACAATATCAGCCTGCTGCACCTGCCGGCCTATTCACCGGAACTCAACCCGGTGGAGAACGTCTGGCAGTTCCTCAGGCAGAACTTCCTCAGCAATCGCCTCTACGACAGCTACGAGGCCATCGTCGATGCTTGCTGCGCCGCGTGGAATGCACTCATCGCCTTGCCAGAACGCATCCAGTCGATCACGCAGAGAACTTGGGCAATAGCGGTCAACCCATAGGGCCGTTGGTATTACATCGAGCGGGCTGCCCGACGAGGTCTTCGCCGATGGGCATAGCCTGACGCTCAACGGTGCCTCTCTGAGCCTCAAATATTATGGCAATGCCCATACCGACAGCGACATATCCGTCGCCTTCGGCGAAGCGGACGTCATCCACGTCGCCGATACGTTCTGGAGCGGCGTCTATCCGTTCATCGACTACTCGACCG
>DASXLF010000309.1:0-1547 GCA_036496405.1 Steroidobacteraceae bacterium
GCCAGGATATCGTCCATCGAGGGATCGTTATCCGATCGGTTGGCATCGCTCATTTCTTGCCCCCGGTGTCGCTCGCTCCGCCGGTGCCAATCCAGCGCGAGCCTACCTCCTTATAGTACTTCTCTTCGTCATAATATTCGACCGGCAATCCGAGGCTGCGCGCCGTCAGCCGGCCGATGCCCGACAGCACGCCATAGTAGTTGACCTGCATGTCGTGGCGGGCGCTGATCAAATTGACCTGCGAGTTCAGCAGCTCCTGCTCGGCATTCAGCACATCGAGGGTGGTGCGCGAGCCGACCAGCGCCTCCTGCTTGACGCCGTTGAGGGCCACGTCGTTGGCCTTGACCTGGGCCTGGAACGAGACCACGCGCGAGCGCGCCGAATCGAGGTTCCGCCAGGCGCGGATCACCGTCTCCGCCGCCGTGCGGCGCGCGCTGTCGAGCTCGTTGCGACGTTGCCCGACCAGTTCCTTGGCCTGGCGCACCGCCGACCACTCGCCGCCATTCTGGTAGATCGGCACGGTGGCCTGCAGGCGCACGCCATACTGGTAGAACTGGTCGGTCGGGAACTGCACGTCCTGCTGGTACTGAATAAAGCCCACCACGTTGACCTGCGGCAGCAGGGCGGCGGCGGCGCTGTTCACGCCATAGCTCGCCGCGGTGATGCGGTTCTGCGCGCTCACCGGCCGCGGACCGGCATCCATGGCCAGCGCCACGCTATCCTCCTCGGTGGCCGGAATGGCGCCGAACAACGGCAGGTCACCGAGATGGCTCGGCCGCTGGCCGGTGACGTGGGTGTACGCCGCCTCGTCGATGCGCACCTGCGCCTCGGCCAGCACCAGATCGGCCTTGGCCTGCTCGAGCCGCGCCTCGGCCTGCGACACGTCGGTGATGGTCAGTTCGCCGACCTTGAAGCGCTCGCGCGTGGCTTCCAATTGCTGGACCAGCACGCGCACATTGTTGCGCCGGACGTCGACGATGCCGAGATCGCGCACCAGATCGGCATACGCCGACACCGTCTGCAGCAACACCGTCTGCTCGGCGTCGGCCAGAAGCGCGCGCTGCGCCTGGATGTTGGCCTGCGCCACCTTGGTGTCGGCCACTGTCTTGCCGCCGCGGAACAACGGCTGCGTCACCGACAGCAGGGTCGTACGGCCGTTCAGCGCCACATAGGTCGACGGCAACCGGACAAACAGCGAGTCGGCCTCGATCTTGTTGTATTCGACCGACAGCGCCACACGCGGACGCCAATTGGCCACGGCCTGCGCCAACGTCTCGTCGGTCTGGCGCAACACCGCCCGGTTGGCCAACAGATCGGGGTTGCTGTTGTAGGTCGACGAAAGCGCCTCGACCAGGCTCTGCGACCAGGCGTCGTGCGACGCACCCAGCGAGCCCGCAAATGCGCAGATCGTCGCTGCGCAGGCGAGCTTCAGCTTACGCCGGATACGCATTGAAAAGCCTCATTATTTCGCAGCACTTTATCATCGCCAGCACAGCCAAGGGTAGCCCTATAACTGACTTGCTGCTGTGACTGGCTAGAACGTGAAA
>DASXLF010000310.1:0-3236 GCA_036496405.1 Steroidobacteraceae bacterium
CGGCGAAGCGCGGCACCACCAGATTGCCCACGGTCATGCCGACGCCGAACACCGACAAGATGAACGGCACTGTGGCAGGAGAGACGTGAGTGATATCCAGCAGTGTCGAGGCCAGGTAGGTATAGACGGCGAACAGCCCGCCGAATCCGATGGCCCCGGTGGCGAGCGTCAGCCAGATTTGTGGCCGCCGCAGCGCATCGAGTTCAGTCAGCGGACTGGCGCCGTCCGCCGGTTGCCCGCGCGGTGCCCACAGGGCGATCAACGCGGCGCACAGCAATGCCAGCGCGGCGACGATGGCAAATCCCCAGCGCCAGCCGAACAATTGACCCACGCCATTGGCGAGTGGCACGCCGAAGATCGTGGCCACGGTCAGCCCCAGCAGCACGCGGCCCACGGCCTGGGTGCGCTGGCCGATCGGCACCAGCGAGGCGGCCATCAGGGCGGCGATTCCGAAATAGGCGCCGTGCGGCAAGCCGCTGATAAAGCGGAACAGCAGCATCGAGTGATAGCTCGGCGCCAGCGCTGACAACGAGTTGGCGACGGCAAACACCGCCATCAGCGCGATCAGCAACGTGCGCCGCGCCACGCGCGCCGACAGCACCGCAATGATGGGTGCGCCGATCACCACGCCCAGCGCATAGACGCTGATGACATGGCCGGCGGTCGGCTCATCGATGTGCAGATCGTGAGCGAAGTATCGCAACAGGCTCATGGTCGCGAATTCGGAGGTGCCAATGGCAAAGCCACCCACTGCGAGCGCGAAGTGAATCACGCCCGGAGCCACGATGCGGCGGGCTATCGCGGCATCCCGCGCAAACGGGCCCTATATAGAGTGGGTTGGATGGTCGTGGCTGCCGCGCGCCGTCGCTGCGGCCATTTCCGATGGCATCGGTTCTGGATCACTGGCATCGACGCCATCCGGATGTACTCCCCGCAGTAGCTGTGAGCGCGCAACCTTCGCGCACTGCGCGCAGGATGTCATTCTTTTTTATCGCGCCGATCCTGGCGGTAAGAGAGGCCGAAGTCGCGGCAAATTCGTGCCCCTACCAATTCGCGCAGCTCCGAAGCGGCAATATCGGTCTCCTTCAGACGCGCCATCAGCGTCTCGGCATGGGTCATCGCCTGCTTAGCCAGCTCGCGCGTGAACGCCAGGTCTTTCGGTCTTCCGGCGATGTACTTGGAGATCGCGAGATCATTCACCTCGAGGCAGAGGCCCACGACGCCGTTGGTGTTGGCATTGTCGATGGCAACGAGGCGCTCGCGCCAGCCGCGGGGCAGGATGGCCGTGCGCTCCCCGACGCCCTGGGCGTAATAGCCATATTCCTCGTGAAAGGCCGAGCCTTCGCCGATGGCGCCGTCAATCAAGTCGGCCTCTTGCGGTCGATTGCGCGGGTACACGTCGGCTTCCGCGGAAACGGCGAGGATCCCCGAGGCGTTCGGGAACTGACCCAGAATGGCCTGACTGCCTATGATGATGATTTCGCCATCCTGAGCGATGGCGCCGGCGGCACGGATCAGATGCTCAAGCTCCGAACGCTTCATAGATCCGCGCGCGCTCTGCGGCCGTGAGTACTCCGGCGAACGGTGAGGATTGTCGCAGTCGCGCGCTGTTCTCGCTCGGCTCAGTGATGATCGCCGCAATCTCCGGCCAGGGCCGCTGCAGCAACGCACGCCATTCGTGCCACCAACGAGGCGGCGGATCGGACCAGCGTTGCGCCCAACGCTCAAGATTGCGCCGGGGCACAGAAAGGAGTGTGGGATCACGCTCAATTTTTCGCGCCATGGCGGCATGCATCGCCAGACTGCGTGCCTCGATCAGACGATGGGAAGAATAAGGAGCGATTGCCGGTTGCTCGGGCTCCCATCGGGTCACCGCGCGCAGACCGGCCGCCTTGCGCCGCTCGCGCATACGCCGCATGCGTTGGGCCGCCGTCAGTGCACTGGCGAGCCGAGGGCGACCCCTCTTGGAGACTCCTGGGTGTTTGGGCGAAGGCATGTGTTTATCGTAACGGGTGACATTAATGGTGGCAATACGCCGGTCTGAGGTTAGGTTTTGCTCTTATAGACGATAAGAGATCGTTATCGCTCTATGACTATAATAAGATTAGCATAAACATACACTTGTGCTGCGTGTTAGCGTCGCCTACACTGCCCCCCAATATGAGTCCCGAGGCTCCCCTTCTCACCCCCTCTCCGCTGTTCAGCGAGCCCCCGGCAGCCCTGGAGGACGCTCAGCGGCTGTCCCAGGAAGCCGAAAACGCGGTCGCGGCCTTCTTTCATGAGGGCACCTCACGCAATACGGCTCGTACTTATAAGACGGCGCTGCAGTACTGGGGTGCTTGGCATGCGCTGCGCTATGGGAAAGCGATCGCTGCCCCAGTGAGCCCCGCGGTGGTGATTCAATTCATCGTCGATCACCTGCAGCATCGGCCGGGAGTGCCGCCGGCGGAGCTGTCCCCGTACACGCCCTCCTCACAAACGACGCAGCATCTGTTGCCGCTGGCGATTGATCGGCTGCTGGTGGAGCGTGGTTACAAGGCACAGCTCGGCCCCTGGTCACTGGCCACCGTGCAGACGCGCCTGGCGGCGCTGTCGAAAGCGCATGAGCATTACATCCTCGGCAATGCGCACACACAAATGGGGCCGGAAAAGAATCCGCTGCGCGATCCGCGCGTGCGGCAATTGATCAGCGCCGCGCGCCGGGCGTATGCGCGACGCGGCAAAGAAGCCATCCGGCCCGGGGCCGCCACGCGTGATGTCATGGAAGCGCTGCTGTCGACCTGTGGCGATGATCTGATCGGTAAGCGCGATCGCGCGCTGCTGCTGTTCGGTTGGGCGAGCGGCGGCCGGCGGCGTTCGGAGATTATTGCGGCAACGTTCGAGAACGTGCGGCGCGATGGCAATGGATTTGTCTACGAGCTGCGGCGTTCCAAGACCAATCAGAGCGGGCGCAGGGATCCGAAGAATCTGAAACCCATTCAGGGTGCTGCGGCCGAGGCGCTCGCGGTCTGGATGCAGGCCTTATTAGAGTTTCGCATCACGCACGGACCGCTGTTCCGGCGCATCCTGAATGATCGCATTGCCGAGCCGCTCAAAGACGCTGCGGTGCGTGAGATCGTTCGCCGGCGCGCGCGGATGGCGAATCAACCGCTCGGCAAACTCTCTGCGCACTCACTGCGTTCAGGATTCGTGACGGAGGCGGGTAAACAGGGGATCTCCTTGGGTGAGACCATGGC
>DASXLF010000311.1:0-3170 GCA_036496405.1 Steroidobacteraceae bacterium
ATTCGTCCCGCCCGGAAATCTGGCACGTGTTGATCACGGCCGAAAATTCCCGCGAATTCGATCGGCGCCTCTACCTGGCGCGCAAGCAATTCGAGCGCTCCGAGCTTCCCGGCTACGTGGCGAGCAGTTCATCCTCCACCATGGTGTACAAGGCGCTGTGCGCGGGACGCCTGCTGGCGGACTTCTATCCCGACCTTGCCAATCCCGAATTCAAGACACCTTTCGCGTTGTTTCATCAGCGCTATGCGACCAACGTTCTGCCGTCGTGGAGCCGCGCGCAGCCCTTCCGCACTCTCGCGCATAACGGCGAGATCAATACCATCTGGGGCAATCGGGCGAGCATGGAAGCACGCGCGGCCACGCTGCCGCTCGATCTGCACCCGGTATTGAGCGACGGGGGCTCGGACTCCACATCGCTCGATGAAATTGTTGAGCTACTCGCGCAGAACGGCCGCACTGTGGGCGAAGCGGTGCGCATGGTGGTCCCGCCCGCGAATCCCGGCAACAGTTCCCCGTTCCTGCAGTACAGCGGCGACGTGATGGAGCCGTGGGACGGTCCCGCGGCGCTGGCATTCACTGACGGGCGCCAGGTGGGCGCGATTCTCGATCGCAACGGGCTGCGCCCCTGCCGCTTTGCGGTCGACGATGAAGGCCTCGTGGTTGCCGGGTCCGAGGCCGGGCTGGTGGATATGGACCCCGCGCGCATCGTGCGCAGCGGCCGACTGGGACCAGGCGAGATGATTGTTGCCGATCTCGATTTTCATCGTTTCTTCGAGAACGAGGAGATTCTTCGCATCTACGACACCAAGCACCACTACCAGGACCTGATTCAGCTAGACGTTCCGCTCGAAGATTCGGCCGGGCTGCTGCCTCCGCTGGGCGTGGCGGAATTGAACCGCCTGCAGCGCCGTTTCGGATTCACGCGCGAGGATGTGCGCATGATCCTGGCGCCCATGGCTGCCGAAGGCAAGGATGCGGTGTGGTCCATGGGCGACGACACCGCCATCGCACCGCTGGCGCGCGCGCCGCGTCCGCTCTACGCATTCTTCCGGCAGCGATTTGCGCAGGTGACGAACCCGCCCATCGATCCGTTGCGCGAAGCCATTGTGTTCAAAATGCATACCCGTCTCGGACCCTGGCCGCACCTGCTGGAGTTGCGCGCGCCCTTGCCGGGACTCTCGCTGCATTCTCCGTTGATTACGCTCTCCCAGATGCACGCGCTGAAGAACGGCGAACACGCGCAGGCAGCCAACATGCCTCATGCCATTTTGCAATGCGTATATTCGACCGACACAACGCTCGAAATAGCTATCGACATTCTGGCCGCGCGCGCGGTGGAACTGGTCGGCAAGGGCGCGTCCCTGCTGGTGCTTAGCGATCGCGAAGCATCGCCTGACACGCTGCCCGTCCCCATGGCCATGGCCACCGGCGCGGTGCACAGCGCGCTCACCAGGGCCGGCGTGCGCGCCGAGGTGGGCATCGCGGTGGAAGCCGGCGATTGCCGCGAGATTCATCATGTCGCCGTGCTGATGGGGATGGGCGCGGGTGCCGTGTGTCCCTGGCTGGCGCTCGAAACGGCGCGCGATCTGCAATCCGAACAAGGGGAACAAAACCTGCTCCATGCGCTGGAACTGGGCCTGGCCAAGGTGATGTCGAAGATGGGCATCAGCGTGGTCGACAGCTATCAAGGCGCGCATCTGTTCGACGCCATCGGCCTCGCGCAGGCTGTCGTCGACAAGTGCTTCCCCGGCGTCCCGACGCCCATAGGCGGGCACGGGTTCGAGCAGATCGACGCCCAGGTGCGGCAATTGTGGAGGGCGCATCTCGCGCCTGAAGAACCGGCCGTGGGTGATGGCGACGTGGTTTCCACCAGCGCGGTGCGCGACCTGCCCGATTATGGATTTGTCCGCTTCCGCAAAGCCGACGAAGCGGAATCGCACGGATGGCAGCCGCAGATCGTGCGCGCGCTGCAGACCGTGGTTGGATCCACCAAACAGGGCGCAGCGGTTGCGCTCGCGCCGTTCGCCAATTTCGCCGCGCAAACAGTCGATTCGGCGCCGGCGCACCTGCGAGATCTGCTGGAGATTCGGCCGGCCGGGCCGGAGCTCTACCTTGACCAGATCGAGCGGGCGGAGAACATTATGCATCGCTTTATCGCCAGCGCCATGTCCTTCGGATCGCTCTCGCCGGAGGCGCACCAGACCATTACGCAAGCCATGAATCTGCTGGGCGCGCGCTCCAACACCGGCGAGGGAGGCGAGGATCCCAGCGCGTATTCCCCCGTCGACGGCGCGCCGCTGCTGTTGAACAACAAAATCAAGCAGGTGGCCAGCGCGCGTTTCGGCGTGACCGCGGAGTACCTGATTCATGCGGAAGAGTTGGAGATCAAGATTGCCCAGGGCGCCAAGCCGGGCGAAGGCGGCCAGTTACCGGGGCACAAGGTGACGGAGCTTATAGCGCGCCTGCGCCACGCGCAGCCCGGCATGCAGCTCATCTCGCCTCCGCCGCACCACGACATCTATTCCATCGAAGACCTCGCCCAATTGATCTGGGATCTGAAGCGCGTGAATCCGCAGGCAACGGTGGGCGTGAAGCTGGTCTCCGGTTGCGGGGTGGGCACCATCGCGGCGGGCGTTGCCAAGGCTTATGCCGATTACATCGTGATCGCCGGGCACTCCGGCGGAACGGGAGCGTCGCCGCTGTCGAGCATCAAGAATGCGGGAAACCCGTGGGAGTTGGGCCTGGCTGAAGCGCAACAGGTGCTCATCCACAACGGCCTGCGCGGGCGCGTACGCCTGCGCACCGATGGCGGCCTGCGCACCGCGCGCGACATTGTGACGGCCGCGCTCCTGGGCGCTGACGAATTCGCCTTCGGCACCGCGGTCCTGGTGGCGCTGGGCTGCGACATGGCGCGGCAGTGTCACCTCAACACCTGTCCCACGGGCATTGCCACCCAGCGGCCCGAACTGCGGGCCAAATTCCGCGGCAAGCCCGAGCACATCGTGCGCCTCTTCGACGAACTCGCGGCTGAAGTGCGCCAGTTGCTCGCCAAGCTCGGCTTGGCCTCGCTCTCCGAGGCCACCGGCCGCACCGATCTGCTGGAACAGGTGCGCTGGGACGCCGGGCTCGACTTGAAACCGCTTCTCGCCGCTACGGCCATCGCCGCCGAG
>DASXLF010000312.1:0-14367 GCA_036496405.1 Steroidobacteraceae bacterium
CCAGTGGCTGCGGCTACAACCATATTCAGCACCAGGACGAGGGGGTCAAGGCCGCCTGGGCCGAAGTCGTCAATCAGTACCAGCGGCGCGCCGATCTGGTGCCCAATCTGGTCAATACGGTGAAAGGTTTTGCCGCCCAGGAACAGAAGGTGCTGATCGGGGTCACCGAGGCCCGAGCCAAGGTCGGCTCAATTCAGGCCACGCCGGAACTGGTGAACGACCCGCAGGCGTTCCAGAAATTCCAGGCGGCGCAGGGCGAACTCACCAACGCCCTAAAGAGCCTCATCGCCGTCAGTGAGGCCTATCCGCAGCTCAAGTCGGATGCGAATTTCCGCGACCTGCAGGCACAACTGGAAGGCACCGAGAATCGAATCGCCGTGGCACGCACGCGCTACATCCAGGCGGTGAACGACTACAACATCACTATCCGCTCATTCCCCACCAATCTCACCGCCATGGTGTTCAAGTATCCGTTGAAGCAGAACTTCACGGTCCAGAATGAGGCTGAGATTTCTCGCCCGCCCACTGTGGATTTCAACAACTCGCCCGCGCCCGCGGCGGCGCCGGGTTCCAGCGCGCCGGCCCAGTAAGGGCATCGAACGCGTCGCCGACCGTGCGCCTGCTGCCTGCTGTCGCGGCATTGATACTGGGCGGCGCCCTGAGCCTTTCGGGTGCGCAGGCGCTGCAACCGGTGCCGAAACTCGAAGCGCGCGTGACCGATCTGACCGGCACGCTGACCGCGGCGCAGCAGGCGGAACTCGAGCAGAAACTCGCGGATTTCGAAGCCCGTAAGGGCGCACAGATCGCCGTACTGGTGGTGGCGAGCACTCGGCCGGAAGAGATCGAGCAATATTCGATTCGGGTGGTCGAGGCTTGGAAGCTCGGCCGCAAGAAGGTCGATGACGGCGCACTGCTGATTCTGGCCAAGAATGATCACACACTGCGAATCGAAAACGGTTACGGCCTCGAGGGCGTGCTCACCGACGCGGCCAGTAATCGCATCATCCAGGACACCATGGTGCCGCTACTGCGGCAAGGGCAATATTTCGCGGCCATCAGCGCTGGCGTGGATCAGATGATGCGGCTGATCGACGGTGAGCCGTTGCCCGCACCGGACCGCACCTGGCAGAACCGGCGCACCGACAACTGGAATGCGCTGCCGTTTGCGATCTTCGGTTTTTTCATTCTCTCGAGCCTGTTGCGCGCGGTGTTCGGCCGTACTGCCGGCGCCGCGCTCAGTGCCGGTGGCACCGGCCTGCTGGTATTTCTGCTCACGCAGGCGCTGGCACTGGCGCTCGGGGCCGGTGTGCTGGCATTGCTGGCGGCGCTGTTTCTCGGCGCCAGCGGTGGTGGCTGGCGCTCGGGCGGCGGCTTCGGTGGGTTTGGTGGTTTTGGAGGCGGATTTGGTGGTTTCGGCGGCGGCGGTGGTGGCGGTTTCAGCGGTGGCGGCGGTGGCTTCGGCGGCGGCGGGGCCTCCGGGAGCTGGTGATGCGACTCACGCGCATCGCCCGGCATCTGACCACCAGCGTCTGGCGCACCCGGGCGCTGTTCACCGCGGAAGTTTTGGCCGACATCGAAGCGGCGATTGCCGCCGCCGAGGCGCAGCATGCCGGTGAGATCCGTTTCGTGATCGAAACCGCCTTGCCGCTGCGCATGCTTTGGCACGGCGTGAGCCCGCGGGCACGGGCGCTGGAATTGTTCGCGCACCTTCATGTCTGGGATACGCACGCGAATAATGGCGTACTTATTTATGTGCTGCGGGCCGATCGCGCGGTGGAGATCATTGCCGACCGCGGCATCAACGCGCGCGTGAGTGAACAGGAATGGCTGCTGGTGTGTCGCGAGGTGGAGTCACACTATCGCGCCGGCCGCTATCTCGAGGGCTCGCGCGCGGCGGTCGCGGGCGTCGCGAGGCTTTTAGCGCAGCATTTTCCCGCGAGCCGCGCTTCCGGCAATGAACTGCCCAATCAACCGATACTCCTCTAGAATGAACCGCGTGAGCTTAACCGCCTATTTGCGGCCCCGCTGTGGGCATGTTGCAGTGCTTTGCGCGGCTACCGTCGCCGTGCTCGCCGGTTGCGCGCTGGTCGGCTCGCATGCGATAGCCCCGCCGGCGCCACCCGCGGCGCCGGTGGTGGCCGTTCCGGCGGCACCAGTGCTGGCGGCGCCCGTCGACACGCATAAGTTCATGCTTGCCGACGCGCATGATGATGTGGTGGGCACGGAACAGATCACCATCGCCTCCCAGGAAGACACATTGCCGGACATCGCCCGGCGCTTCGATATCGGCTACGAGGAAATCGTTCGGGCCAATCCCGGCGTCGATCCGTGGATCCCCGGTGAGGGTCGGCACATCGTGGTGCCAACGCAATTCATCCTGCCGGATGCACCCCACGAAGGCATTGTCATCAACGTGGCGGCTATGCGCCTGTTCTACTTTCCCGCGCATCGCAAGGATGAGCCGCAGCTGGTGTACACGCACCCGATCGGCATCGGTAAGCTCGGCTGGTCGACTCCCCAGGGCGTCACCCACGTCGTCAGTCATGTGAAGGATCCGGTGTGGCGCCCATCGGCGGCGCTGCGCATCGATCATCGCAACGATAACGGCGAGGATCTGCCTGCCGTGGTTGCCGCCGGCCCGGACAATCCACTGGGCAAATACGAGTTTCGGTTGGGCTGGCCGAGCTACCTGATCCACGGCACCAACAAACCCTACGGGGTCGGCCTGCGTTCCAGCCACGGTTGCGTGCGCCTGTATCCCGAGGACATCGAAAAAATATTCCAGATGGTGCCCAACGGCACGCAGGTTCGCGTAGTCAATCAGCCGTTCCTGTTCGGCTGGCATGATGGCCAGCTGTACCTGCAGGCTTATACGGTGCTGGAAGACGACAAGCGCGACTGGGCCAACGCCCAGAAGAAGCTGTTGTCGCACTCGCTGCCCGAATATGTGCGCCAGGCGCTGCATGCTGCGGGTGCCGAGATCGATTGGCAGAGCGTTGCCGCGGTCACGCACGCGCCGCGCGGAGTTCCGGTGCCAGTCTCCGGCGAGGGCGGCAGCGTCGAACTGGTTCTGGCCAAGGCGCCGCAAGTGCAGAATCGAATACCCGACGGATCGAACTGGGATGGCACGGACGACACCGGCACCGATGGCAAGAGCGCCCAGCAGCTGTTGTCGGAACGCGAGCCCGCCGCGGTACCGGCTCCCGCCGCTCACGCGCCGGGCAGCTGAATCGACGTGCCGCAATTGAGCGAATGGCTGCAGCTGATGCTGGCGGAGATCGCGCGCAAGCAGGATGAAGCGCGTCGCGAGGCCGCGGAGCAACAAGCGCGCGCAGCGCAGAGTGCACCGCCAGCGCCGCACGCCGCACCGTCAGGTTAACCACGCTGTGCTACATTCGCGATCGAGGCTTCGAGGACAGGGCGTGCCCGAGCTGGTCGTTTCCGAAGTAGATACCGAAACGCTGATCCGGCTGCAGCCGGCGATCGAGCGCGTGCCCATGGCCGTCACCGCGTTTGTCGGCCGCGCGCTCAAGGGTCCGGTCGATCAGGCCACGAGCATCTCCAGCTTCGATGATTACCAGCGGATCTTTGGCGGCCTGTGGCAGCCGTCCACTCTTTCCTACGCCGTGGAGCAGTATTTTGAGAACGGCGGCCGCAGCTGCATCGTGGTGCGGGTGTGCAACGGTGGCCGCGCGCCAACGCTGACGCTGCGTTGCGGCGAGGCGGCCCTCACCCTCATCGGCCAGTCACCTGGCACGCGTGAATATCTGCGCGCCGCGGTCGACTACGACGGCATTGGCGCGGCCGACCCCGATCGCTTCAACCTGGTGGTGCAACGCCTGCGGGCCGCAGGTACCGAGCTCATCGAGGAGCAGGAAATCTTCCGGCGCCTATCGATCTGGCCGCAGGCCGAGCGATCACTGCCCGAAGTACTGTCCAAGTCACGTCTGGTGCGGCTCATCGGCGAGCTGCCGCGCCGCCGGCCTGAACGCACGGTCGGCCCGGGCGGTGCCACGCCGGTCGGCTACGTGGCGTCCAATCCGGATGGCGATGACGGCGATACGCTCACCAACTACGACATCATCGGCGATGCAGTCAGCGGTACCGGGTTGTTTGCCCTGCACGCCGACCAGCCGTTCAATTTTTTGTGCGTGCCACCGCTGTCGCGAGAACTCGATGTGGGCCTGCCGGCCTTGCTGGTGGCGTTACGGCTTTGCCGCAAGCGCCATGCCATGCTGCTGGTGGACCCGCCCGCGGCCTGGGACACGGCCGCAGCGTCGCTGGAGGGTCTGCGCAACTGGCCCTTCCACAGCGAAGACGCTTTGATGTTCTATCCGCGCGTGCTGGCGTTCGATCGCCTGCGCGGACGCTACGAGCAGTTCGGCTCGGCCGCCGCGGTCGCCGGATTGCTGGCGCGCGCCGATCAAGTGTGTCCGGTATGGTCCAGCACCGAGGCCGACGAGCCCATGCTGCGTCCGGGATTGCGGCCGGTTGCTGTCCTGACTGACCTGGATCGCATCCGCCTGGCGCAGTCGGGTGTCAACGTCCTGAGTACGCAGCGCCAGAACAGCCGCGCGCCCGGCGGACTGCGCACCTTGCTGCCGGAGGTGGGCGTCAAGACCGACTGGCGCTACCTGGCGGCGCGCCGCTTTGCGCTGTTCGTCATGGCCAGCATCGAGCAAGGCACGCGTTGGGTGCATCTGGAGCACGGCGGGCCGCCGTTGTGGGCGCAGGTGCGCGCCCAGGTCACCGCATTTTTCGAGAGCCTGGAGCGCGATGGTGCCTTCGTCGGTCGCGGGGCCGAGGAGAACTACTTCGTGATCTGCGATGAGCGGCTGAACGATCCTTCCCAGGTCGCGAGCGGGCAGTTTCAACTGCTGTTCGGCTTTGCGACCGAGCGGCCACGCGATTTCCAGACCTATCTCGTGAGTCACCAGCCCGACAGCAGCGCGGCACGCACCGTCAGCGTCAACCGCTACGCACTGCCTGAGCAAAGCTGAACCGGCATGAGTACGGGTCGCTACGTGGTGTTCTCGCACGGCAAGGACAGCGGGCCGTGGGGCAAGAAGATCACCGCCCTGGCCGATGTGGCGCGCAGCGAGGGCTACGACGTCGAGTCGGTCGACTACCGCGGGGTCGAGGATGTCAAAGGCCGCGGCGACCGCCTGATCGAGGTGTGCAAAGGCCTGTCGGGTGATCTGGTGCTGGTGGGTTCCAGCCTGGGCGGCTATATCGCGCTCACCGCCGCCTCGCTGCTGCACGCCCGTGGCGCATTCCTGATGGCACCGGCACTCTATATGGAAGGATTGCCGCCGCTGCGCGAGCGGGTGCTGGACTGTCCCGCAGCCCTGGTGCACGGCTGGCGCGACGAGGTGGTGCCGGTGGAGCACAGCATCCGCTTCGCGCGCGAGTACCGCACCTCGCTGCATCTGCTCGACAGCGACCATCAGCTGCACGATCAACTGAGCTTCATCAAATATTTGTTTGAATACTTTCTGATCGGTCTCGATCTGCCGACCGAGCGCGGCTTGCCCTAGGTTTCCGCGACCATGCAAGGGGTGTTGAGCCGGGTTCTCGCTCTGTGGGTGCGTGCCACACTGCGCCCGGAGGATGCGGCCCTGCGGCTGAGTGGGCGCACCGTGCCGGTGTGCTATGTGCTCGAACAAAGCAGCCGCGTGGATTTCGCGGTACTGCAGAGTGTCTGCGTGCGCGAGCGCCTGCCGCGTCCCGGTCGCCGGTTGCTGCCGCAGCGATTGCGCAAACGGCGCTCGGCATTCGCGCTGGTGCGAAGCGTCGGGCTATGGCGCACACGACTGGATCGGCGGCCGCCGCCGCTATTGCTGACACTGATCGAGGCGTTGCGAGCCGATCCCACCCTGGATGTGAGCCTGGTGCCCGCCGCCGTCTACTGGGGACGCGCGCCGCAGAAGGAGCGCTCAGTGATCCGGCTGCTGTTGTCCGAGGACTGGGTGATCGGCAGCCGCCTGCGGCGATTTTTCAGTGTTCTGGTCAACGGCCGCAACAGTACCGTCCAGCTGGGCGAGCCGATGGCGCTGCGCTCGTGGCTGGACAGCGACGCCGATACGGCACTGACCGGCCGGCGTGTGGCGCGGCAATTGCGCCTGCAATTCGCGCGTTTGCGCGCCGCCCGCATAGGCCCCGATCTGTCGCATCGGCGCACGATCGTCACCGAGGTGCTGCGTACCCGTGCGGTGCGCGCGGCGGTCGCGCAGGAGGTCAGCGAAAAAGGCCGCGGTTCGCGCCGGGCGGTGCTGCTGGAGGCGCGACGCTATGCCAATGAGATCGCGGCCAATTATTCGCACGTGTTCGTCACCTTCATGTCATTGGCGCTGGCGCGGCTGTGGAACCGCTTGTATGACGGCGTCGAATTCCAGCACGTGGATACTCTGCAGCAGGTGGCTGATGGCAATGAAATCGTTTATGTGCCGTGCCATCGCAGCCATATGGACTACCTGCTGTTGTCCTACGCGATCTATCAGCGCGGTTATGCCATCCCGCACATCGCCGCCGGTCTGAACCTGAATCTGCCGATCGTGGGCCGCTTCCTGCGCAAGGGCGGGGCGTTCTTCATCCGCCGCAGCCTGCGCGGCAGCACGCTGTACACCATCGTGTTCATGAAGTACCTGGCGGCGATGATGGCGCGAGGTCATTCCATCGAATATTTCATCGAGGGCGGCCGCAGCCGCACCGGCCGGCTGCTCAATCCCATGACCGGCATGCTGTCCATGACCGTGCGCAGCTACCTGCGCGAGCCGCGCCGGCCGGTAGTATTCCTGCCGGTGTATTTCGGCTATGAGCGCATTCTCGAGGGCCCGACCTACATCGGTGAGCTGTCCGGTAAACCCAAAGAGAAGGAGTCGGTGCTCGGACTGCTGCGGACCATAGCGAGGCTGATGCGCCAGCGATTGGGCCGCGTCCATGTCAACCTCGGCGAGCCGATCTATCTCGATGCGCTGCTCGATCGCCATGCGGCGCATTGGCGCCGCCAGGCGTTCGACGATCAGAACCGCCCGCCGTGGGTCGGCAGCCTGGTCGATGAGCTGGCGCAAACCATCATGCGCCATATCAATGCGGCGGCGACCGTGACCCCAATCAATCTGCTGGCGCTGATCCTGCTGGCCATGCCACGCCAGGCCATGATTGAGTCGGACCTGCGCCGCCAGATCGAAACCATGTTGGCGGTGTTGCAGGCCATTCCCTACGGCAACCGCGTCACCGTGACGACGCTCAGCCCGCAGCAGATCATCGAATACGGCCTGTCCCTGCGGATCATTTCGCGCGAGCAGCAGCACGCCGGTGACATCATGCGCATGAGTCCGGAGCACGCAGTGCTGGCGACCTACACCCGCAATAATGTCCTGCACCTGTTCGCGATGCCGTCGCTGATCGCCTGCTGCTTTCTGTCCAACGCCGCCATGGCGACCGAGGACGCGCAGCGGCTGGCGGCGCGCATTTATCCGTACGTCGCGGCGGAACTGTTCCTGCGCTGGTCGGAGGAGGAAATTCCCGCGGTGGTGGCCGACACGCTCGAGGCCGTAGCGGGTCTGGGCTTGCTCGAGCGGGACGTGGACGATCAATTGTGGCGGCGCCCGGGACCAAACTCGCTGGCGGCGATGCAGTTGTCGCTGCTGGCGCAGACCACCGTCGCCACCATCGAGCGCTACTATCTGGCGATTGCGCTGCTGATCGGCGCCGGCAGCGGCGAGATCAGCCAGGCGGCGCTGGAACAGCGCTGTCAGCTCATGGCGCAGCGCATGACCATGCTCTACGGTATCAATTCACCGGAATTCTTCGATCGCAGCCTGTTCGAGAATTTCATCGATTTGTTACGTGCGCGCGGCGTGGTGCGGGTGGACGCCAATTCGTGTCTGGTATTCGATGAAATACTGCTGCGCGTGGCCGCCGATGCGCAGCTGGTGCTATCGGAGCAGATCCGCCACAGCATTCTGCAGGTCACTCATCCCTGAGCGCGCCTTCAGCCGCCGTGCTTGAAATACTGCACTGCGCGCTCATGCTTTTCAGCGGCCGCGCGCGTGGCGAAGGTGCCGAGATTGCGCCGCTTGCCGGTGCGTGGATCGGTCTTGCGAGAATACAGGCGATATTTTCCGGACGGCAGTTTGCGAATCATGCGACCTCCTGCTGAGACGATTGGCTCGCCGGAGCGGCCGGCGGCGGCTGGCGTCCAAACACCGGCGCGCCAGGCGCGGCAAAGCCAATGCCCTGGGCGCGAAGCTTCTCGAGTAGCGCCAGCGTGAATTGCGCGCGCAGCTCGGCCACCGGCACATTGCCCGGATCCGTGGCAAAAAAACTGACCTCGTACTCGAAGCCGGCGCTGCCCAGGCCGCGCAAGGTACAGCGTGCAAACCGGGCGCTCGGCAGGGATTTGACCACCTGCTCGATCAAAGCCGGGATGGCACGCAGGGTATCGGTGGGGGTATCGAATGCCAGATTGACCACATAAGTGGTGCGCTGTTCGCGGGCGCGGCCGAAGTTCCTGAGTTTCGCTTGCAGCAACTGCGAGTTGGCAATGATGATCTGCTCGCCGTCGATGCTGCGCAGGTGCGTGCTCTTGATGCCGATGCGCTCCACCTTGCCGTTGATATCGTCGAGATGCAGCTCATCGCCGATCTGGAACGGCTTGTCGAACGCAATGGCCAGCGAGGCCAGCACGTCACCCAGAACGTTCTGTACCGCCAGTGCCACGGCAACGCCGCCGACGCCCAGGCTCGTGACCAGGGTCGTGATGTTGACTCCCAGATTCGACAGCAGCATCAGCACCGCGAGCGACCAGATCAGCAACAGGGTCACGAATCGCAGGATCGAGAGCGTCGGCAGCTGATCGCCGCCGACGTGCTGCATGCGCCGGTCCACCATGAAGCGCGCGGCGCGCGCCCCCCAGACGGCCGCCTGAGTCCAGAACGCGAATTCAATGGCGATGTCGAGGAAGCGGTCGAGCCGGTGCGGCAGCACCAGGGTCTTGAGCGCGAAATACAACGCCACTCCCAGGATGAACAGGCGCGTGGTGCCCTGATAGAGCGCGATCGCGAGTTCCAACGCCGTGGGCGACTGGTGCGGCTTTAGTGTCCGTAACCGCCGGTCAACAGCCATGCGCGCCAGCGGCAGCACGACCAGCAGCAGCACGAATATTCCCAACGCCTGCGCCCAGGCCTGCAGGTCATTGCCGTAATAGACTCTGCCGGCCCATTGGTGCAGCGTGTCCATGGGCTCAATGTAGCCAAGCGCCGCGGCGCCTGCCGTCAGTCAACTCCTACGGACCCGCGCAGGCGTTTGAGCCGCTTGCGCTGCGTCTTGCGCTCCATCCGGCGCTGCTGTGAGCCGAAAGTGGGTTTGGTAGGCCGCCGGGTCTTGGGTTCGATGAAGGCGCGCGCCACCAGCTCATCCAGCCGCGCGAGCGCATCGCGGCGATTGCCTTCCTGGGTGCGATGGTTGCGGGCACTGATCAGCAGCGCCCCGTCATTGGTCATGCGGTGTCCCGCCAGTGCGCGCAGCCGCGCCTTGACGGCCGGCGACAGCACCAGGGTGCCTGCCAGGTCAAATCGCAGTTGCGCCGCAGTGGCCACCTTATTCACGTTCTGTCCGCCCGGGCCGGAGGCGCGTACGAATTGAATCTGCAGGTCCTGCTCGGGAATCCTGGGCGGTGTCTTCACGGTGGCGGCTCTTCCGGCCGTAGATAGACCTCACGTTGCGCGACTGGAATGGTGATGCGGGCATCGCGGAACAGACGCCAGATCGATCGATTGACGTCGGAACGCACGTTGTTTACGCCGCCCTCGGGGTCGGCGATCCAGAAGCGCAACTCCAGATCCATGCCGTGGTCTGAGAACTGCATCAGCCGCGACACCGCCGGCGGTTCCTGCAATATGCGTGGGTGCCCTTCGGTGGCTTGCATCAGGATCTCGAGCGCCTTTTCCGGATCGTCGCGATAGCTGATGCGTACCGGCAACTTCAAGCGCACCTTGCGGTCCGAATAGCTCCAGTTGATGACCGGGCTGTTGATCAGATTCTGATTGGGAACCAGTGTTTCCACGCCATCGCGATCGCGCACCACCACGTAGCGGCCGCGCAGCGCCTGCACCCAGCCGAAGCTCTCGGTGCTGGTTCCCGGCATGCCGGTGAAGCTGATGACATCGCCCGGCTTGATCGACTTATCCATCAGCAGCACGAAGCCGCTGACAAAATTGCTGGCAATCGATTGCAGGCCGAAACCCAATCCCAGGCCGACCGCGCCGGTCAGCACCGTGAGCGCCGTGAGATCGACGCCAGCGGCGTTGATGCCGAGCAGAATGCCGAGGCCGACCAGGAAGAAATAACTGAACTTGGTAATGCCGATGCGCGTCGACAGTGCAATCGCCTCCACCGTCATGATGCGGCGCTCGAACGCGCGCGCCACGACGCTGGTCACCAGCACGAAAGTGCCGATGACTACCAGTCCCTTCAGCAGCGCCCAGAGAGTGAATTCACCACGGCCCGGCAGCAGATTGATATCGTTGAGCGTGGCCTGTAGGGCGCCAAACCAGCCAATCAGTTGAAACGAGATCCCCAGCCAGATCAGCACCGTGAGGCGCGTTTCCCAGTTGCGCAGCCACGAATCCGGTCCCAGCCCAAGTCGCAGCACGTACATACCCAGGCGCACCAGCACCAGCGTTGCCGCCAGCTCCATGGCCGTGTCCAGCAGCTCGGTGGCCGAACCGACCCCGGCAATGACGGTGCGCAGCAGCAGCAATAGCACCAGCGCCAGCAGTATCGGCGCCTCAATCAGTGCAATTTCGAACAGGCGCGCGCGCGCGCCGCGCAAAGGCAATGCCGCGCGCCAGCGAGGGCGCCAGAAGGTCAGCAGATGTCTGCCCAGCAGCGCCAATAACAGCGCGGCGATGATCGCCGTGACCTGCAGCAGAGTCTCGCCGCTGCTGGCGCTGGCCAGAAACGCGCGCAACGCACGACCGCTGTCGCTCATGGCGTTCAGGCGTTCAGATCCGGGATTAACTGGCTTTCGAGCTTCAGGATCTGGTCCTTGAGCACCAGCTTGCGCTTCTTGAGGCGCTTGAGCTGCAGCTCGTCGATGTGAATGTCCATCGATAGACGCGAAATTACTTCGTCCAGATCGCGGTGCTCGATGCGCAGCGCCCGCAGCTTCTCCACATTGCGGAATAGTTCGCGGTCGACGTTATCTTCCTGATCGCTCATCCGCTGTGATCGCTCACGGCGCAATCCGCGCCGCAATAGGTGAAATCAGGTCCGGTAGCTTAGCGAAGCGACCCAGTGGGCGCCACGACAAATCCGGGTCGTGAAAGTCCGAACCCACCGAGCCGGCCAGATCAAATTCACGGGCCAGCGCGGCCGCGCGTTCGGCATCTCCGGCGCCCATGCCGCACAGACTGACTTCGATGCCTTCGCCGCCGGCCGCCTTGAACTCCGCCACCAGCTGGCGAAGCACGCCGTGCGATACCTGGTAGCGGTGCGGGTGCGCCAGCACGGCGATGCCGCCGGCGGCGAGGATGCAGTGCACCGCGGTCGCCAGCTGCGGCCATTGCGCGCTGACATAACCCGGGCGGCCACGCTTGAGCCAGCGCTCGAACGCCTGCTGCATGGAGTCGGCCAGCCCGAGCTGGCACAGTGCTCGCGCCAGGTGCGTGCGTGTGGGCAGCGCCGCACGCTGGGTCAGCGCGGCCAGCCGCTCGCCGGGAAGTCCGGCGCGTGCCAGCCGCTGCGTCATGGCGCTCATGCGTTCACGGCGGCTGGCGAGCACGGCGCCGCAGTGCGTTTGCAATCCGGCGTCGGCGACGTCAATGCGCAGGCCGATGATGTGAATTTCGCGTTCGCGCCATTGGCAGCTGAGTTCAATTCCCGGCACGAAGCGGATCGTGGTGCCGCTGCAGGCGGCACTCGCTGCCGCGCAGCCGCCGACCGTATCGTGGTCGGTCAGCGCCAGCAGTTCGACCTGACGCTGCGCCGCCAGCGCCACCAGCGAGGCCGGGGACAGCCGTCCGTCCGAGCAGTCGCTATGAGTGTGCAGATCGATACGGGCAAACACGGCGAGTCAGGCCTGTGCCAGCAATGCCGGCCAGTCGCGCGAGCGATCGGCATAGGCCATAAACGATGGATTGATCAGATGCTCGCGCACGTTGTAGCGCAGCGGCGCGCCGCTCAAGTCCACCACGCAGCCGCCGGCTTCGCCGACCACGGCATGGCCGGCTGCGGTATCCCATTCCGAGGTGGGTCCCCGGCGCACGTACAGATCAGCGCTGCCCTCGGCCAGCACGCCGAATTTCAGGGCGCTGCCCAGTCCGATGCGCTCATGGGCCCCCAATCGATCGATCATGCGCTCCAGCACCGCATCGCCGTGCGAGCGGCTGCCGAGAACGCGCAGCGTTGCCGGCGCCGTGGCCTGAGTGTGAATGGCGCAGCGGCTGCCATCGGTGTTGCGGCGGAAGGCGCCGCCTCCGCGTGCGGCGCCATACAGCACCGCGCGCGCGGGTGCATACACCACGCCGAGCACCGGCTCGCCATCCTCCACCAGCGCGATATTGACGGTGAATTCGCCGTTGCGCTTGACGAACTCGCGTGTGCCGTCGAGCGGATCGACCAGCCACAATTGGCGCCGGTCGCGGCGGTCGTCAAATTGCTCCGGCGGGGATTCCTCACCCAACATGGCAATCGCCGGCGTGATGCGTTGCAGCCCGGCGGCGATGATACGCTGCGAGGCCAGATCGGCCTCGGTCAGTGGCGAACGATCGCGCTTGAGAGTCACGTCGAAGGCGGTGCGGTAGATCCTCATGATCTCCTGACCGGCGGCATCGGCGGTTTCGATGACGGCCGGCAGCCACGCCGCCAGTTGCTGCGAACTCAGTCGGGTGCTCATTACTACTATCATAGCCGACACCATGAATGGCCCCATTTTGAGTCCGGCCCACTGGCGCCAGATAGATACGGTACTGCTGGATCTGGACGGTACCTTGCTGGACCTCGCGTTCGACAACCATTTCTGGCGCCAGCGGGTGCCCGAGGCATTCGCGCAGCGGCGTGCGATCACACTTGCGCAGGCGCGCGCCGAACTCGGTCCGCGTTTCGCGGCCTGCGAGGGCACGCTCAATTGGTATTGCGTCGAGTACTGGAGCCGGGAATTGGAGCTCGATATCGGCGCGCTCAAGCGCGAGAACTCGCACCGCATCGGCTGGTTGCCGGGCGCGCGCGAATTCCTGGAGCGCGTGCGCGCCCTGGGCAAACGCCGGGTGCTGATCACCAACGCGCACCCGATTGCATTGGCCATCAAGGATGCGCGCACCGAAGTGGTCAGCTATTTCGACGCCGGTTTCAGCTCGCATCATTTCGGCGCGCCGAAGGAGGATCCGCGCTTCTGGCGCGAACTGGCCAAGGTCGAAAAATTCGATCCGACCCGCAGTCTGTTCGTCGATGACAGCGTCACGGTGCTGCGCGCGGCCCGCGAGGCGGGCGTGGGCATGATCTTCGCCGTCGCCAGGCCAGATAGCACCGGTGAGGTGCGTACGCAGCACGAATTTCCGGCGGTGGACGCCGTCGCTGAGCTGCTTTAGGGAAGATTGCTAGCGGCCGTGCCGCCGGGGTTCGCGCCGCCCGCCGCCGGGACCGCCGGAGCGGCCGCGGTTGCCTCCGGGCCTGGCGCCGCCGCGATTGCCGGCCCTCGAAGCCATGGCGCGGCCTTGAACGTACTCGGCCGACGGCGGCGGTGCCGCAATCAGTTTCGCCAGCAATTCGGGCGCCACCGCCGCCACCGGGATTTTGCGGCCGATGTACTCCTCGATATCCGGCAACGAAATCGCGTATTCCTCGCAGCCGAAACTGATGGCGTCGCCTTCGGCGCCGGCACGGGCAGTGCGGCCGATACGATGCACGTAATCCGGCGCGTCCTGCGGCAGATCGAAATTGAAAATGTGGCTCACATCGGGAATGTGCAGGCCGCGCGAGGCGACATCGGTGGCGATCAGCACCGCCAATTCGCCTTCGTGAAACTGGCGCAGGAACTGCAACCGTTTCTTCTGCGGCACGTCGCCCGAGAGCGCCTGGGCGTGAAAGCCGTTGGCGCGCAGCGAAGCTTCGAGCCGTTCGGCCATGCGCCGCGTGTTGACGAATACCATGGTGCGGTGGGCTTCGGTGTCGCGCAGCAATCCGACCAGCAGCGGAATCTTTTCCTCCATCGATGGAAAGTAGATCACCTGGCGTATGCGGTCGATGGTGACTTTGTCCGGCTCGATGCGCACCAGCTCGGGATTGTTCATATGCTCGTAGGCAAGCTCCAGCACGCGCTGTGACAGCGTCGCGGAGAACAGCATCGATTGCCGCTGCTCGGGC
>DASXLF010000313.1:0-6389 GCA_036496405.1 Steroidobacteraceae bacterium
CGCCGAACCTGATCGAACTGTTCAACCCGCAGTCCTACGGACAGGAGAGCTTCGTCGGCGTGGATCTGTGCGCTCCGACGACCGGTGCGGGCGGCATCATCACCACAGCGGCCTCGCAATCGGCGGCCAACTGCGCCCACACGGGCGTTTCGGCGGCGCAATACGGCAACGGCAACGTCGCCGGCGCGAAATACACTGGCACGCTCACGCAGTGTATTTCCGATCAGTGCGGTCAGGTGCTGGGCGGTAATCCGAATCTGTCGCCGGAATCGGCCGAGACGTATTCGTTGGGCATCACGCTGACGCCGACGATTCTGCCGAACCTGAACGCCAGCATCGACTACTACCACATCGCGTTGACCAACGAGGTCACGGCGGCGCCCGGCGCCTTCGTGTACCAGCAGTGTCTGGCGACTGGCGCTGCGCAGGATTGCGATCTGATCGTGCGCAACCACGTGACCGGTTCACTGACCGGCGCGACCGTGGCTGGTGGCGGGTACATCCTGCAGACCAACATCAACGGTGGCGCCGCGTTGGTGTCCGGTATCGACGTACAGACCAACTATCGTTGGCCATTGAATCGCGGCGGTACGCTGACCGCGACCTTCAGTGGATCCTGGGTGCAACACGAAGAGACGACGCCGTTCACCGGCCTGCACACCTATGACTGCGCCGGCCTGTACGGTGCGATCTGCGGTGGCCCGGCCCCGACCTGGCGTCACAATCTGCGCATAACCTGGGAGACGCCGTTCGATCGCCTGTCGCTGTCCGCGTACTGGCGCTTCATCGGCGAAGTGGGCCTGGATCAGAACACCAGTGATCCCAGCCTGCACTTCCAGACCTTTGGCGAGTACGACGCCATTGACGCGCACATCCCGCGCATGAGCTACCTGGACCTGTCGGCCATTTGGCCCGTCACCTCCAAGATCGAGCTGCGCATGGGCATCAATAACGTGTTCGACAAGGACCCGCCGCTGGTCTCCGAAGACGTCAACGATGGCACCATCCCGGGTTCGTTCCCGACCTATGACTACCTGGGCCGGGAGTTCTTCTTCGGGGTCAAGGGGCACTTCTAAACAGAGCCTCGACAGTTCCGTTTGAACTGACCCCGGCGGCGCCTCGCGGTGCCGCCGGGGTTTTTTATTTCTGCGCCTGGATCCAGCTGTCGGTGCGCGATTGCAACAGGTCGAGCGGCAGCACGCCGCCGTTCAGCATCTGGTCGTGGAACTTGCGCAGATCGAATTTCGGGCCCAGCTCCTTGCGGGCCCGCTCGCGCAGCTCGCGGAATTTCAATTGCCCGAGCTTGTACGAGAGCGCCTGGGCGGGCCAGGCAATGTAGCGGTCGGTCTCGGCCTGGATGGTGGGCTCATCGATGGCACCGGACTGACGAAAGAATTCAACCACCTGGTCGCGCGTCCATCCCTGCGAATGGATGCCGGTGTCCACTACCAGGCGCACGGCCCGAAACAGCTCGCTCGACAGCCGGCCGTAGTCACTGACGGGGTCCTGGTAGAAGCCGACCTCCTTGCCGAGCTGCTCGGCGTATAGCGCCCAGCCTTCAACGTAGCCGGAATTGCCGCCGTGCTGGCGAAACTTCGGCAGACCGGTGAGCTGCTGCGCCACCGACAGCTGCATGTGATGACCGGGTATGCCCTCGTGATAGGCGATGGCCTCATCATCGACCAGCGAGCGCTGCGCGAAATTCGAGGTTGCCACCACCACTCGGCCCGGACGCCGCCCATCAGGCGTGCCGGTCTGATAGTGGGTCGCCATCGCCGACTGAAACGGGGGGATGGCTTCCACCGTCACGGGGGCGCCGGGGATGAAGCCGAACAGCTCGGGCAGCTTCGGCTGCATCTGCGCGATGTAGCGACGAAAGTCATCGACAATCTGCTCGGCGGACGTGGGCTTGTACTTGGGATTGTCCTTCAGCCAGCTACGGAACGAGGTCAGGTCCGCAAACCCCTGCTGCCGGGCAATGGCCAGCATGTCGGCTTCAATGCGTTCGATCTCGCGCAGGCCGATCTGATGGATCTGATCCGGCGTGAGATCGCTGACGGTGGTGCGGCTGCGAATGTCGTTGAGATAACGCGCCTCGCCGCCGGGTAGCGAGGTGACCGCGAGTGTCTCCCGGCCGTGGGGCGCGTACTCGGTGGCGATGAAATTGCCGAAGGCATGGTAGGCCGGCAGAACTTCGTTGTTGACCGCGTCCGAGATCGCCTTGCTCAGGCGCTGCTGCTCCGGCAACGGAATGCTGGCGGGAAATTTCTGCAGCGGCCGCAGGAATGGGTCGGCGTTGATGATGCCCTGACATTGCAGCGGGACCTTCTCCAGCAGAAAGCGCACTGGCATCAAATGGTCATGCATGCCGGCGCGTAGCGCCTGTTCCACCTGCTGGAATACGCGCGGAATCTGATGCAGTCGGGCGATGTAGTCCTGGTACTGCTTCACCGAGTCGAAGGGGGAAGCCAGCGGCAGATCGGCCAGGTGCACGTGCGGGCCATCCATCTGGCTCACCGGCATCTCGTATTCCTTGAACTGGTAGTTGTCGATGCGTTGCTGCAGCACGCGCAGCAACACCTCGTGCGACAGGTGGTCCTGCTCGGCGAAGCCGTCGGTCGGAATGTGCCGCAAGCGCAGCAGAAAGCGCTCATCGGCAGCGTGGTTGCGGCTGATCGCCGCGAGCGACACCTGGTCCAGCTGATCGTTGTAGCGATAGTCGCCGTAGGACGTGGCCAGTTCGGGATGGGCCTTGAGGTCCGCCTGATACTGCTGCTCGAACAGAGCATTCTGGGAGGCCAGGCGCGTTTCAAGCGAGTTGGCGTGCGCGGCGTGGGCTGCGATGACCGCGCCCACGGCGAACACAATGGCAAAATTTCGGCTGCTCATGGCAACCGATGCTAACTGGATTTGGGCTTGTCGTGCTCACCGGCGGCGCAGTTGCCGCACCCCGGAGTGACCAGCCGCTTGCGATGCGCGGCGGCCACCCGTACAGCCAGGCCGCGCGCCGCCAGCAGATCGAGCAGCCATTGCCGGCGCTGCATGGGCATGAAGCTCCAGATCACGTAACCGGCGGCGACCAAGACCAATGCGGCGATGATAAGTTGCTGCAGCATCAGCCCCCTCCGCCCAGAGTGAGTGCGATCCGATAGGTGATGAACGCGAACGCATAGGCGATGGCGAACAGGTAGGCGGTCATGATCAGCGGATAGCGCCAGGAATTGGTTTCGCGCCGCACGGTCACCAGCGTCGACAGGCACTGCGGCGCAAATACGTACCAGGCCAGCAGCGACAGGGCGGTCGCCAGACTCCAGCCGCTGGCGATCATGGGCCGCAGGGCGCTGTCAACATTGGCGCCGCTGGCCGAGAGCGAATACACCGTCCCCAGCGCGCCCACCACCACTTCGCGCGCGGCGATCCCGGGCACCAGGGCCAGGCTGATCTGCCAGTTGAATCCCAAGGGCCTGAATATGGTTTCCAGTCCCGAACCCATCATGCCGGCGAAGCTGTAGCGGATCGCCGGGCCGGTGGCGCCGTCCGGGGGATGCGGATAGCTCGCCAGAAACCACAGCAACACCATGAGCGCCAGAATAATGGTGCCCACGCGCGTGAGAAAGATCTGCGTGCGCTCCCACAGGCCCGTGAGCAGATTGCGCACGTTGGGCCAGTGGTATTCCGGCAGCTCCATGAGCAACGGGTGATAGCCCGAGCGCATGGTCACGCGGCGCATGATCAGGGCCACCAGTACGGCGCCGGCAACGCCGGCCAGATACAGGGCGAACAGCACCAGTCCCTGCAAATTGAATGGCCCAACCGAACGCCGGGGAATGAAAGCGCCGATGATCAGCGCGTACACCGGCAGCCGTGCCGAACAGGTCATCATGGGTGCCAGCAAAATTGTCGCCAGCCGGTCCCTGACGTTCGGAATGGTGCGGGTGGCCATGATGCCGGGGATGGCGCAGGAGAATGAGGATAACAGCGGAATGAAGGAGCGACCCGACAGCCCGACGCTGCCCATGAGGCGATCGAGCAGGAACGCGGCGCGCGGCAGGTAGCCGCTATCCTCCAGCAGCAGAATAAATAAGAACAGGATCAAAATCTGCGGCAGGAATACCAGCACGCTGCCGGCGCCCGCGATCACGCCGCCCACCAGCAGGCTGCACAGCGGACCCGGCGGCAACAGCTCCTGTATCGCGTGGCCGAAAGCATTCATGCCGGCGGTGATCCATGCCACCGGAGCCTGGGCCCAGCTGAACACCGCCTGGAACATCAGGAACAGCAGCACGGCCAGCAGCACCGGTCCGGCGATGGGATTCATGACGACGGCATCCAGCCGCGCCAGCGCCCGATCGCGCAGCGGCTCGACGTAGCCGGCCGCCGCCAGAATACGGCGCACTTCGCGCTGCGTGGCGGTCAGCTCGGCATCGCTGACGGGCGCGATGTCGAACGAAGCGCGCGGCGTCGCCAGCTCCAGCGTATCGAGCGCGGCCAGGAGCGCCGTCTCGCCGCCGGCGCGCACGGCCACGGTATCGACCACGGGCACGCCCAGTTCACGGGCCAGCGCCGCGCGATCGAGGGTGAAGCCGCGCCGCTGCGCCAGATCGCTCATATTCAAGGCCACGATCATCGGGATCTTCAAGCGCGCGAGCTCGAGCGTGAGCCGCAATGAGAGGCGCAGGTTGGTGGAATCGAGCACGCAGATGATCAGTTCCGGCGGCGTCTCGCTGCGCAGCCGGCCGGTCACCACATCGCGCGTGATCGCCTCATCGAGCGAGGTCGGCACCAGACTGTAGGTACCCGGTAAATCGATGACGCGGTAGAGCAGATGACGATTGGCGTTGAAGAACGCACCTTCCTTGCGCTCGACCGTGACGCCGGGGTAGTTGGCGACTTTCTGGCGGCTGCCGGTCAGACGATTGAACAATGCGGTCTTGCCGCAGTTGGGTGCGCCGACCAACGCCACGCGGCGCGTCACCACATCGGGGAGGTCGCGGGTCACAGGCCCTCGATACGCTCGAGCTGCACCAGCACGGCCTGCGCCTCGCGCCGGCGCAATGCAAAAATGGATGAGCCGATGCGCACCGCGATCGGATCCCCGCCGGGCTGGGTCTCGGCGATCACTTCGATGTGCTCGCCCGGAACGAAACCCACTTCCAGCAGACGCCGCGTGATGGTGGAGCCAGCGCTATCGCCCATGGTCACCGCCGCAGTGTCGCCTGAGGTCACGGCGCTGACGACCCCGCGGGCGCCCTTATGCAGTGCAGCCAGCGAGCACAGCTCGCCGGCCACATGCCAATTCACACAGGCATCCATCGCTGCGCCCCAAAAGTCAAATGCGAATCACTCGCAATTGCATTGAGGATAGCGCAGACCGCGCGCCGGCGCCAGTTTGACCGGTCAAACCGTGCGGTCAGTCGTAGCTGGCTCGTGGCGTGCGAACCGCCGCCAGAGCCAATGATCCAGGGAGAAGTTACCGGCTCCCCGGCACAGCAGTACCAGCAGCATGGCCGCCCACTGAATGTGCGTGGGCCAGGCCAGTGGATACACGAACACCTCGATCACCGTCGTCATGCCCAGAAGCACCAGCGCCACCGGACGCGTACACAAGCCGAGCACCAGCAGCACCGGCGTCGACAGCTCGATCGAGGCGGCGATGTGGGCCGCAATGTCCGGCGGCAGCAACGGCACCTTGTAGTCATCCTCGAACAGCTGCAGCGTGGCATCCCAGTTCGCAAGCTTGGTGGTGCCCGAGTTCCAGAACACCGTGGCCACCGCCAGCCGCAGCGGAATCGCCAGCAGGCTATAGGGCACGCGTTCCAGCGCGCCGATGATCCGCCTGACCCTGCTCATGGAACCCTCTCCTGCTTGTATTCTTATAGTGTGATGCTGATGAACCGGCCCGCGGCCAGATGATCCGCCAGCACGGCATCGAATCCTTCGCCATCCAGGGACGCCTGCAGGGACTCACCCGCAAACAAACGGCGGCTGAATTCCCAGGCGTCACGGTCCAGGCGCCGCACCTGAACACCCAGCGTGTCGCACTCGATCAGCAACCACACCGGACCGGCCTGCGGATCGATGGCGCGCATCGACGTCTCATCCCCATCGAGCACGGCGCGCCAGATGGCATCGGCCGCGCTATCCAGCCGCAAGGTGGACACGGCCGGATGTGGCGTAAAGCGCACGGCCGCCATCTGCGCCGGATCGAGCGCTGCCAGCGCCGCCAGATCCAGCGGCGCGACATCCGGGGCGTGCAAGGCATCATTCACCGCCCACTCCAGCCGCGCCACATCGGCCAGATACGTCAGGCTGGATGCGTGCGGAAACTGAGCGAGAAACGCCGGAAATTCCTGGCCGTAGTCATTCAGGCAGGCGCTGGCCGGCGGATG
>DASXLF010000314.1:0-7513 GCA_036496405.1 Steroidobacteraceae bacterium
GGATCGTCACTTATGGACTGCACAACGATGCCCAGTTCCGCGCCGAGATCGTAACCGACCGCTGGCCGAACCGGCTTGCGTTGAGAATTCATCACGGTCAGGACACGGCCTTGGTCCAGACGCAACTTTTGCCGCCGTATCAGGCGAGCAACGTACTGGCTGCCGTGGCTACGGCCTGCTCGTTGGGCGTTCCGCTGGAGCAGGCGGCACAGGCAATCAGCCTGCATCGGCCGCTGCTCGGGCGCATGAGCCTGCATATGTCGGCGCGCGGAGTCGCAATCGTACGCGATGACTGGAAGGCGCCTTACTGGTCGCTGTTCAAGGCGGTGCAGTACATTGCCGATGCTCAGGCCGCGCGCAAGGTGATCGTCATCGGAACCATCTCGGACGGCGGCAACATTCGCCCGCTGTATCGCAACCCGGTGGTGGCGGCACTGGCGGCCGCCGACTATGTGCTGCTGGTCGGTCCGCGCGCCGCGGCGGCGGCTCCGCGGCTCGCCGACATAGGCGGTGACCGGCTGCTGGCTTTCGAATTGGTGCAAGACGCGGCGCGCTGGCTCAGCGATTTTGCGCGTGAAGGTGATCTGGTGCTCCTCAAGGGCTCGAATCGGGCCGAGCATCTGGCCCGTATGGCCCTGGCTATGGACAATGAGGTGACTTGCTGGCGCATCCATTGCCCGCGCAAACTGCTGTGCGACCGATGTCGATTGAGCGGCGCACCGACCATACCGTGACTGCGGCCTGCCAGGTGCGCATCGTGCAGGACCTGCGGCAGCTCCCGGAAGCTGAATGGGAGAGTCTGGTTCGCGGCCGGCCGGCCTGGCGCCTGGAAGTGTTGCGCGCGATTGTCGCCAACGCGACCGAGCCTTTGCCGCTGACCATATTTCTGCTCGAGGACCATTCCGGGCTGGCCGCCGCCGCGGTATGCGTACCGGTCGCGCTCGACTCGACCTATGACCCGCTCGACAGGCTGCTGCTGGGACGCGCGGCGGGCGTGCTGCGCAAGCTTGGTGTGTCGACGCGACCGGTGCTGGTGTTTCAGATTCCATTGTCGCGACAGGCCGCACTCCTGCTGCGGCCGGCGGATGCAGTCCTTCAGCAGCGACGACTGGACCAGCTGCTCGATCGCATCGAAAGCTATGCCGCCGAGCTGAAGTCCGGCATTGCCTTTGTCGGCGTGACTCCCGAAGACGCCGTGCTGTGGACCACCCTGCGCAGACGCCGCTATCCCGGGGCGGCATTCCAATCGACCGCACGGCTCGAGATCCAGTGGTCCGACTTTGAATCCTATGTAGGCTATTTGCGCCAACGCAGTAAGAGCGCGGCGCAAAACGCGCGTACCGAGCGCACCCGCAATCGCAAGGCTGCGGTAGACATCCGTCAGGTCGCCTGCACCGATGTGGTGGCAGAGGCTCTGTATGTTATTGCTCGCGATCACCACCGGCACCGCAACGGCCGGGACCCGATGTACGGACCGCAGTTTCTACCGCAACTGTCACGAGCTCTGGGGGATGATCTGTTGCTGTTCGAGGCGGTGCGAAATGGCGAGCGGGTGGCCATGCTGGCAGTGGTGCGGTCGGGGACCGTGGGTTGGGTGGCGATGGTAGGCATCGAACAACGCGATCGTCCCAACGATTTCACCTATGCAAATATAATGTTTTACTATCCGGCAGACTGGGCGCCGCCACTGGGTCTTGCGACCCTGCTCTATGGCACCGCCGCCCAGGAAGCCAAGGTGAGGCGCGGCTGTCGCTTGCTGGATTGCTACATCTTTTACCGCCCGCGGCAGAGGTTGATCCGATTACTTACCAGACCCTACCTGGCACTTCATCGGGCCTGGCATCAGCGGAAAAAGCGTTGAACAGCCGCCGGGCTGGATCGCGCCTCATCCGTGCTTAGACGCGGCTGGTATCTCGCGCAGATGCTGCGCAATGAGTCGCGCACACTCGCGAATCTGAGAAATCGGCAGAGCCGGCAATTGCGCTCGCTGCTGCGCGAGGCCCAGGCACGAGTACCCTTCTACCGCGATCTGTATGGCGCGCGCGGGATAGCGCCCGGCTCGGTGAATACTCTGGCCGGTCTGCAGTCGCTTCCGATCGTGGACAAGGCCATGCTGCGCGCCGCCGGCAGCGCCACGATATCACTCGATGCTCCCGCGGATACTGTGGCGATCAACACCTCCGGCTCCAGCGGCGAGCCTTTCCGGTTCCCGATTGATCGTCATTACGATCAATGGCGCAAGGCGCAATATTTGCGCCCCTATCTGAGCGCCGGTCAGCATCTGCGCGACAAGGTACTTCGGCTGACCGGCCGTCCCATACGGCAGCTGCCCTGGTTCTCGAATCTGGGCGTGCTGCGGGAGTGGCGGATTCACTCCGCCGCCGAACCCGCACGCATCGTCGAGGCCTGGGAACGGGTCCGGCCAGACGTGCTGCAGGGCTGGCCTTCAGCACTGCGCTCGCTGGCCAATCACTGCATCGAAGCCGGCCGGCCGCTGACGCCCGCGCCGCGGCTGGTGTTTACCGATTCAGAGCTGCTGCTGCCGGACACACGAGCGCTGCTGGAGCGGGGCTTGGGCAGCTCGCCCATCGATATCTTCGGCACCTTCGAATCCGACAACATCGCCTATCAATGTGCGCTGCGCGGCGGCTACCACGTCGCCATCGACAGTGTGGTATTGGAAATCGTCCGCGACGGCAAGCCCGTGGCCCCCGGCGAGGACGGCGAGCTGATCGTCACCGTCCTCAGGAACCGCACGACGCCGTTCATTCGCTATAACCTGAAGGATATTGGCAGGCTGTCAGGTGAGCCGTGCCCTTGCGGGTCAGCATTCCCGCTGCTCGCTGTGGTACACGGACGCACCACCGACCTGGTCGTGCTCCCCGACGGCCGTCAATGCTCGCCTCAGGGAATCTTTGCGCGCATGAACAACTTTGCCGACACCGTGTGGCACTATCAGTTGCGGCAGGCGGCGAGTGGCCAGTTCGAGTTTCTGATCGTTCCGGCCAAGGAGCTATCGACTCTGGAGCGTCAGGAGATCATCGACGCGGTCCGGCCGACGCTCGGAGATGCTCAAATCACGCTGCAAATAGTGGATCGCATTCCGGCAGACCCGTCGGGCAAGCGCCGGCTTTTCATATCGCAACCGCCGCGCGTTTCTTGAGGCAGAGAAAGCCGGCGAAATTGAACCACTGAAAGAACGTCTCGACAATTTCAAAGCCGTTGCGCCGGAAAAGATCAACGTTCTCATCCAGGCGGTACGGAATGAGCACATTCTCCAGCGCCTCGCGCTTGCGCACTATCTCGGTATCCGAGTAACCGCGGCTCTTCTTGAAATCGTAGTACAGGTCGATGAAAAAGCGGTTCATGTGGCCGCTGTTGGTCAATATCTTCTCGGTGACGATCAATGCGCCCTCGTCGGCGAGTGAATCGTAGATCCAGCGAATGAGGTGATCCCGGCGCAGCGGCCGAATGAACTGAAGCGTCCAGCACATGGTCACGATGCCGGCGTTGGCCAGCGACAGATCCGACAATTGTCCGTTCAGATCCCCGTGCCTGAGCTCGAGCCGGTCCTGAACGTGATTGGCCTCCACGGTGCGCCTGGCCCGCTCGAGCATGGGCTGGGAATTGTCATAGCCGACGAAGCGCGCCGCGGTGGGCAATTCGCGGCTGAGGCCGATCAGTGTGGTGGCGGTGGAGCACCCCAGGTCGTAGACCATCGTACCCGGTTGCCACAAGTTCCTGCACAAGCTGGCTATCATTCCCTGCTGTTCCAGGTAGAACGGCACGCTGCGCTCGAGCATGTCGTCGAATGCGTCGGCAACGTCGGCATTGAATTCGAAATCGCTGGCCCGCTTGCTGGAATCGCGAAAGATCTCGTCTTTCTTCATGACTACGGACTCCTTGCCGCCTTGAATAGAAATCCCCGGCAATCCACTTGTTCGGACGCGCCCCGCACGATCGATTTTCTGTAGTACACAAACTCCCGGATGAGCCGCAGGCGGCATTGCTCGATGCAGCCGAGCAACTCCTGCTGGTTGATGCACCAGCTTTGGAATTCTTCGTAGCCATCGTGATAGATCTTATGAGATACCACGAACGAGGCTGAATGCGTCACGATCGGCACTCTCGAGATGTACAGGAACTCATGCGTCATGGCCGCGAGTTTGCGCACTTCCGCCCGCCAATCCTCGAAATAGTGCACTGCGCTGCTGCTCACGACCAGATCGAACTGCCGCCCGGCGAATTCGGCCGCGTTGTCAGTCAGATGAATGTCGGGCAACACCGTGCGTCCGACGTTGCAGAGCGTGGGAACATCGTAGCAGTGGTACTGCAGCACGACGTCCGGCAGCAACGCCTTGCTGTAAAGATAGTAATGGCCGGCTCCGCCGCCCCAATCCAATATGGAGATCACCTCTTTGTTTCGCGCAGCCAGCGCCAGCACATAGCCGTAGCTCATCATGACGTTATGATCGCCGCGGTCTTCGCGGCTCGTGTGCCAGGGGAAATGAGCCACGCCCAGCGGGCCCGGGCCCTGCAGATTGCGCACCAGCGTCGGCCAATGCCGTTGCTGAGCAGCGGCGATATTTTGGTCGTCCCACCCCTTGATGACGCGCCAGCCCTGTGGCGCATAGCGCAATTCCGCCGACAGATAGCGGCTGCAGTGAGCGAGCTGCGACAACAGATAATGCGCGAGCCGCTTGACAGTGCGACCTATTTGAGTCGAACGAAACGGTCTCATGGCCGCTGATCCTGGCTCATTTATAGGGTAACGGCCATCGCCACCACCGTGACCGCCATCACCGCCGTTGCCATCCACCCCAGTCGGCGCAGCTTCGGCCTGACCACGAACCGCCCCATGATGTCCGCGCGCGCGGCCAGTAACATCATGATCGCCATGATCGGGACCGCGATCACGCCGTTGATTTCGGCACTCCAGATCAGCGCCCGCATGGGATCCAAACGGGTAAAATTCAGTATCACTCCGCCCACGGTGGCGATGGCGATGATTCCGTAAAATTCACGGGCTTCATGCAGCTTCATCGCCAAGCCCGATTGCCAGTCAAAACTTTCAGTGACCGCATAAGCGGCCGAGCCGGCCAGCACCGGTACCGCCAGCATGCCGGTGCCGATAATGCCCAGACTGAACAGCAGAAACGTCGCCGAGCCGCCCAGCGGCCGAAGGGCCTCGGCCGCCTGCGCCGAAGTCTGGATATTGGCGATGCCGGCGGCATGCAGTGTGGCCGCGGTGCTCAGGATGATGAAGAACGCGACTACATTGGAGAATCCCATCCCCAGGTAAGTATCCCAGCGGATGCGGCGCAGGTGCTGGCGCGCCACGGCTTCGGCGTGGGGCAGCAATTGACCACCGCCACGGGCCGACACGGCCCGCAGATCCTCCATTTCCTGCGCCGCCTGCCAGAAGAAGAGGTACGGGCTGATGGTGGTGCCGAACACGGCCACGATCATGACGATGGTGTCGTGATCGAACGCCAGCTTTGGCACAATCAGCTGCCAGACCACCTCATTCCAGTGCACGTGTATGGTGAATATCACGGCCACATAGGACAGCAGCGCCAACGTCAGCCACTTCAGATATCCCACGTAGGATTCGTAGCTCAGAAACACCTGCAGCACCAGGCACAGCAGGCCGAATGTCACGCAATACACGTGCGCCGATCCGCCGAGCAACAGTCGCAGCGCCTCGCCCATGGCCGCAATATCGGCGGCAATGTTGATGGTATTGGCGACCAGCAACAGCCCGACGATCGCGTACAGCACCGGACGCGGAAAGGCCGATTTCACGTTCGCTGCCAATCCCCGACCGGTGATGCAGCCGAGACGGGCACTGACCATCTGGATACCGACCATCAGCGGATAGGTCAGCAGCACCGTCCACAGCATGCTGTATCCGAACTGCGCTCCGGCCTGCGAATAGGTGGCAATGCCGCTCGGATCATCGTCGGCCGCGCCGGTGACCAGTCCCGGTCCGAGCTGCTTGATGCGCGGGTGCTCGGTGAAACTTTTGAACAGATTGACCATGGTGTCAGCAATTTCCTTCGCAGGATCGCGGCAGCCGGGAATGCAGGAGCCGTGGTATTTGCGGTGCTATGAGCCCTTAGCGCACGGACGCCGTCACTTCACCGAAAGGAGTCCCTCGATCATGGCCACAGGCAACGCCAAAGCGCCTCCCGAAGCCGGTTCGCCGGACAGCTGCACGCCCGGCCGGCCCAAGGAGTCTGGCAGTCGGCAGCAGACTCAGCCAGGACAGAACTCGCAGTCTGGATCTCCCACCTTCGATAAGGAAGCGTCCCAGGCAAGGCCCGAGGATCGGAAATAGCGCGCCGGCCTCAGCGCCGCACACCTAATTTCGACATTAACGTCTGCGCGTCAAAGGGGGCGCGCAGTTTCACATCGGTGTTGTCGAAGAAGCAATACACCTCGCGGGCCATGCGTGGCGGCGAGCGCTTGGGCACGACCTTGAGGGCGTCGCCGGGCTCTACGCCGCGCCGCCAGGCAGTAATTCTTGCCGCCCAGCGGTCCAGCGCTTTGTCGCTGTAACCGCTGCGATACAGGTGCTTGTCGCCGTGCAGACGCAGGTAGATGAAGTCGGCGGTGACATCCTGGATCATCGGCCACTGCCGCGCGCTCTCCGATATCACCACCGCAACATTGTGCCTGCGCAGCAGCTCGATGAATCCGGAATCGAGAAAGCTTGGGTGCCGCACTTCCATAGCGTAGCGCAGTGGCCTGCTGGCATCGATCGCCAGCCGCGTACGGCCCTTCATGAAGGAATCGCGCCGGCGGGCCAGCGTCAGGGCAGCCGCGGTATCGCGCGGCAGCAATGCAAGAAATGCGCGCATGCGCTCGTGGTCATATTTGAAATTCGGCGGAAACTGCCACACGATCGGGCCCATTTTCTCGCGCAGATTGAATATCCCGGAAGCAAACCAGTTGGCGAGCGGCTGCTCCACGTCACGCAGCCGACGCATATGCGTGATGTAGCGTGGTCCTTTGAGCGAGAACACGAAGTCGGTCGGCGTCTGCTCATACCACTGGAGGTAGCTTTCGGGCCGTTGCAGCGAGTAGAAGGTGCCGTTGATCTCGATGATCGGCAGCACTGTCGCTGCGTATTCCAGCTCCGCCCGCTGCGGCAAATTCCGCGGGTAGAAGCTGCCGCGCCAGGGCTTATACCGCCACCCGGAGATGCCGACCCGGATGCGCGCTGAAGCCACGGCGAGTTCGGTCAGACGCCGGCTACGATCCGCATATCACGCACCGCGCCACCGTCCAGAGCCGCGAGCGCCGAGTGATAAGCCGCGCTCTCGTGCACCGCTACCGCCTTCTCCACCGAATCGAATTCGATCAATACCGTGCGCTCCAGTTTGCCGGCCTCGAAGGCCTTGGCAGCCACGCCACGGGCCAGAAAGCGGCCGCCGCCGGATTCGATGGCGGGCAGTGCCAGCTTGGCATAGGCAGCCAGCTTGGCCGTGTCGGTAATCTCGCGATAGCA